>JACPSI010000130.1 GCA_016193365.1 Ignavibacteriales bacterium | reverse complement strand
TTCGGCGACAAATATGGCGACAATGTGCGTGTTGTCGAGATAGATCCAAACTTTTCCGTTGAGCTATGTGGTGGGACTCATGTAAAATCCACAAGCGAAATCGGCTTTTTCAAGTTCCGAACGGAAGGCAGCGTTGCGAGCGGAATCCGAAGAATCGAAGCCGTGACTCACGATTTCGCCTTCGAGTTGCTGAAACTTCACGAAAAATCCCTTGGCGATCGGATTGACTACGCCTTTGGTGAACTCAACGAGGCGTATAATGCGCTTGGGGAACTGAACAAAGTCGGCGAAGATTCTGCTTCAACTAAGAAAGCATCGCTGCAAAAGCTCGAAGAACGGCTACAAAAACTGAAAAACGCCCCTGCGTTTCCCAGAATCACCGATGGTAAGCTCGGTTTGTATTTCAAGCAACAGGCGAATCGCTCACGAGTCGTTGAAGACGCAGTGCTCGAGCTCCTCGAAACAAAGAAGGGAATCGAAAAAGATCTCAGCAAGCATCGCTTGAAATCTCTCTCCGGCTCCATTGACCATCTGGTGAATTCCGGCGTTGCTGTGAACGGGTTTAAGGTTGTGTCATCGAAAGTGACGGCATCGAGCACAGACGAACTCAAATCGTTGGGTGACACGTTGCGCGCAAAACTCGGCAGCGGCGTCGGGCTTCTCGCTGCGGTCATCGATGACAAGGTGTCACTCGTGTGCGTTGTGACGGACGACCTCGTTGCGGCAAAAAAAGTCGAAGCCGGAAAAATCGTAGGTGCCGTCGCTAAACTCGTTGGCGGAGGAGGCGGGGGGCGGGCTCACATGGCCACTGCGGGCGGCAAAGACGTCGGCAAGCTTGATGAAGCTCTTGCTCAGACAAAATCCATCGTTGAATCACTTTTGCATAAAACATGAAAACATTTGAAAAACTCATGAGCATCAAGCGAGACCGGGGCGCAGGGTACTTGATTCTCATCGACCCGGATAAAATCGTTCGCGACAAACTTCCCGCGTTCGTCCGAGAGTCCACGGAAGCCGGCGCGGACGGGTTCCTTGTTGGCGGCAGCCTCATGTCCACGGACGAGTTCGACATTGTCCTGCGCATGATCAAGTCCAGTACAACTCTCCCGGTGGTGATTTTCCCCGGGAGTCTTTTCCAGGTTTCCTCTTCTGCGGATGCCATCCTTTTTCTTATTCTGATCAGCGGCCGCAACCCCGAATATCTTATTGGCCATCAGGTCATTGCCTCGCCCATCATCAAGAAAATTGGTCTTGAGGCAATTTCCACGGGATACATGCTCATCGAATCAGGAAGGACAACTTCGGCTGAATTTATCAGCAACACCAAGCCCATCCCCCGCGATAAACCGGATATTGCGGTGGCGCACGCGCTGGCGGCTGAGTTTATCGGCATGAAGTTCCTCTACCTCGACGCAGGAAGCGGAGCCGACGTTGCCATTCCAGACGAGATGGTCAGGAACATTTCCAAAGCAAGTTCACTGCCCATCATTATCGGAGGCGGTATCCGCACGACTGAAGATGCGCGGAAAAAAGTGGAGGCGGGCGCGTCGTTCATCGTCACCGGGACTATTATTGAAGAAAACTCCCACGGCCGACTGGTACGGGAGTTTGCTGAGGCTGTCCATTCCGGCGCGCGGATAAAGGTGTAGCGTGGCAAACTCTCGCGAAAAGTTCATCCTGGATTCTCTGAAAGAAAGCGCCGAGACAAAGCAGAAAATTGCCCTGCAGTGCGCGCCCGCAATCTCGAAGGCCATTGACCTCATCATCTCGGCCCTCAAAAACGGGAAGAAAATCCTGCTCTGCGGAAACGGCGGCAGTGCGGCGGATGCACAGCATCTTGCCACGGAATTCGTCATCCGACTTCATCCGGAAATTAAGAGGCCAGGACTCCCTGCCATCGCACTCACCACCGATACGTCCACGCTGACCGCCGGGGCAAACGATATCGGCTACGAGAACGTTTTTGCGCGCTCTGTCGAGGCTCTGGGAAATGAAGGAGACGTGTTGTTGGGGATTTCAACCAGCGGCAACTCAGAAAGCGTAAACCGTGCCTTCCAGAAGGCAAAAGAAAAGAAACTCGTAACAATAGGTTTCCTCGGGAAGGACGGAGGGAAATCAAGGTCTCTCGTGGACCTTGCCATTATTGTCCCTGCGAAGGACACGCAGCGCATCCAGGAAGGACAGATCACGATTGGCCACATTATTTTTCAAGAAGTCGAACAGGAAATGTTCGGTTAACCGGCGATGCGCCACCGGAAAGATTTCCTCATCCCTCTCCTGACGGTGCTCTCCGATGCTGTTGCTATTGAATTCTCCTTCCTCGTTTCCTACTGGCTCAGATTCTATTCGCCGCTGACAGGGGTCTTTGAAGTAGAAAAAGGCTTCCCTCCTCTCACCGCTTACCTCGAAGGCTCGCTGGTTGTCATTCCCGTGTGGCTGCTTCTGTTCAACAGCCGCGGCCTGTATTCCTCCAGGAGGAATGTGGGATTCTCGGAAGAATCTCTTGCCGTTGTGCGGGCCGTGTTCTTCGGGATGCTCATGGTCATGGCGGGAGCTTTTTTTTACAGGACATTTTCCTATTCACGGCTCGTGTTCGGCCTCCTTGCCGTTACCTCCGTCGTTTTCATTTCTCTCGGCAGATTCATCGTTATCAAATTCGAGCAATGGTGGTATGCGCAGGGGAAGGATCTCAAGCGTGTGATCATCGTCGGCACCAACGAGACAGCGCGCCGGGTTCATGACGACATCATGCACAATACGAGGATGGGCTATTCCGTGGTCGGTTTTTTTGCCGCGGACGGTCTTCAGGCGATGGAAGGTTGCTCTTCGGAATTCATCGGGCCGATTTCAGAAGTCCCGCAATACGTGAAGGAGAACAGCATCGACATTGTGCTGATCGCGCTGGATTACAAAGACCATCCGAAACTTTATGAGTTGGTTCGTGATTGCGAGGGATTGAACGCAGAGATGATGATGGCGCCCGATTTGCTGGAACTCATGACAAGCCGTGTTGGAGTGTACGAGTTTCAGGGAATCCCGTTCATCAGGATCAAAAATATCCCCATGACGACGTGGAACCTGATTCTCAAACGCGCGTTTGACTTCACGTTTGCGCTCGCCGTCATTATTCTCGTGAGTCCTTTGTTGCTGCTGATTGCTTTTCTCATCAGACTGGATTCGAAAGGCCGGGCGTTGTATCGACAGGAACGCGTTGGGTTGGACGGGACATCATTCAGTGTTTTCAAATTCCGGTCGATGCATGTGAATGCCGAGCACACCTCCGGACCCGTGTGGGCGTCAAAAGACGACCCACGGACGACGCGGGTAGGGAGAATCCTGAGGCGATTCAGCCTGGATGAGCTGCCTCAGCTGTTCAACGTGTTAAAAGGCGACATGAGCATTGTGGGACCGCGGCCAGAGAGGCCGTATTTTGTCGAGCAGTTCAAAGAGATTCCAAAATACCTCGACCGGCATCGAGTGAAGACGGGAATGACAGGCTGGGCCCAGGTCAACGGCCTGCGGGGAAACGCTCCGATCGAAGAGCGCACAAAATACGATGTATACTACGTCGAAAACTGGACGCTTGCGTTCGACATTAAAATTATCTTGAAGACCATCCGCGCCGTTCTCTTTGGAAAAGACGCTTACTGATGCTCGCTGCAGCTCTTCTCATCCTGCATGCTGCGGCAGCCCTTTACGCTTTCCTGAAATACAAGAAAGAATCGACAAACGAGGGCCTGCTGGCCGTGGCATTCTTCGCAATTCTCTTTGCGGTCGGGTGGACGATTTCAACAACGCTGATGAACCAGTTGTTCAATACTGAATTGGTCAGCAGCTGGTATGCGAGCCCGTCAGGTTCGACGTTTACCACGCTTGCGAAAAAGGAACTCAACAGAGACACAGTGTCTCTCCTCGTCCTGACAGCGGGCGAAATTGTTTTCTATTACTTTTATTTGCGGACGGAGAAAAAGCCGGAGAAGAGGTCTACTTCAGCCTGAAGAGGAACGTTACGACGCAGGTTTGGTCGACCTGAGGCTGATTCGGTTTGAGTGATTCAAACTTCCAAAAGCGCATTTCTTTCATCGCTGCATTTTCCAGACGGGTATCCGCTTTTTGAGCGGGCTGGACATTCTTGACGATTCCATCAGGCGCGACGACGGTGAGTATTTTGATCTGTGCCTCAAGGTTGACTCCTTCAGGATAACGAGGGAGGCTTCCGCTCAGTTTTTTCCTCGTCCCACCCGCGGACCATTGAATAGAAAACCCGATATTGCGGTCGATGTCGCTCCCCTCCACCTCAGACCCATCCCCGCGAACACCGCCGACGCCTGATCCAACTCCACCCCCGGGAAGCTCTTTTTCAGCATCTCCCCGCGTCCCCGCTCTTTGTTCGCGGTTGTCTCTTATCCCGGCTTCGGGTTTTTCCATAGTCGGGGCGCGTTCGTAAGATTCGATTTTCTTTGACCTGGAAACAGGAAGGGACTCCTCCGAGAGGCTGGCGAGTTTTCGCTCAGGCAGCACGACGGGCTGCGACGATTGTTTCGTTGCGACTGTGGTTTTCGGAGCCTTCAAAGGCTTTGGTTCCGATGCCTGTTTTTGCTCGGGCTCGCGGACCTCTCTCGCGATTCCAGTATTCCCGGAGGATCCCCACACAACCTCAACGAACTCAGCCTTCCGCGCCAGCGTGGGAACTTCAATCATCATCAGGATGACCAGAAGGACAACATGAATCGCTACAGAAGTCGTCCACCCTTTTCTCAGATCCTTTGACATCCTCGTGCTCATGACCTACTGCGCCGGAGGAGTTGCCTGTGTCGCAATGAGCAGCCTTGCAGCACCGGATGCTTTCGCAATATCCATAACTTCCACAGCTCCTTGCAGGCTCACCGACTTATCGGCGTTGATAACGACAAGTTGGTCTTTTGATTGTTTCAGGAGTGTAGTCAGTTGAGACCGGAGAGCGGATTTCGATACCTGGTCATTGTTGAGGAACACCGCCCCGCGGTCGGTCAGCGTCACGACAATCTGGCTCCGATTGGCCGTTTCGGCGGCCTCGGCTTTGGGAAGCCGTACTTTGATTCCGGATTGAATCACAAACGTTGAGGAAAGGAGAAAGAAAATAAGCAGCTGGAGGACGACATCCGTGAGGGATGCGTAGGAAAAAGCGGAAAGGTGTTTATGTTCCGTCCGAAACTTCATTCCGGAGATTTTCTTCGAAAATATTCCTGGTCCGCAGCACTGCGTGGGGAATCAGCAAACGACAAGTCACCCTCCTCTTCCATTTTCCCCGACCGCACGAGCTCGAGGAACTCTTCCGACGCACTCTCCATTTCGAAGACAAACCTCCCGACGCGAGAGACAAAGTAGTTGTAGATGCCGTACACCGGAATTCCGACAATCAGCCCGAATGCCGTGGTGAGGAGAGCTTCCCAGATTCCGCCAGCCAAGTCGGCGGGCGTTGCGCTTCCACTCAGCACCTCGATCATCCGAAATGCCGCAATCATGCCCGTGACCGTTCCGAGGAAGCCGAGGAGGGGAGCGATGCCTGCGATATTTGCCAGCATGCCAAGTCGCTGTTCGAGCTTAAACGCTTCTTCCTTGCCGGCGTTCTCGACTGCTTCGCGAACCCGCTCATGCCCGTCGGGTACAGCTGTAAGGCCCTTTTTCATGATATTGGCAAGCGGGGCTTGCGTCTTTGAGCAGAAATGAATTGCAGATTGCAAGTTCCCCCGTTGCAGCACGCTGCGCAGTCTCAGCATGAACTGACCCACATCGATACGCGCCTTGCGCAGCACGAGCCATCGTTCCACGATGACGACCAGGCCTATGATGGAGCATAACAGAATGGGCCACATGACAACCCCACCCTTCAGAAACAAATCGAGCATACTCATATCACCCCGCTGTCAATGAAAAATTCAAACCTCTTCAGTTGCTCTTGACTCTTCCGATGAAATAATTCGACCTGAGCTCGAGGGCAAACGTTTCGACCGCTTTCCTCGCTTCCACACGAGAAGGATACTTGCCGATACGTACGGTGTGCCAGTTGGCATCTTTCATGGGAATCTCCTCGATGTACGCGGGGTATCCTGCTTCAGCCAGGCGCGAAACGACATCTTCCGCATTTTTCCTGTCGAGCAATGCGAATACCTGGATCGTGTACCTTCCCGACATCTCACTCAACTTCTGCGATGCCATCATTTCCATTTCCGCACTGGACGGAGATTTTTCAGCCGGTGTTTCCGTTTTCACCGGAGTTTTCTTCACCTCTGCCGGCTTGCCTTTTGGTTCTTCCACCGGCGGCGTTTCGAGAAGTGAAACATCCTGTGTGTCTGCGGCAAAGAGGTCGTCCGGTTGTTGATAGTCTTCCTGAATTTGTGCGACGGCTGGCTCTTTCTTGGAAAGGAACGGGACTTTCACCCAGCCTTTTTTGTTGGCAAACCACAGCCCGCCGCCCACCACAGCAAGGACGACAACGATAATAACAATTTTCATTACACCGCCGCCACCACCGCCTCCTTTTTTAACGGGGGTTGCCGGAGCCGGCGTCTGCGCTTCCTCAAATCCACCCTCATCCATGAGGTTTAAATCGGGCATTGAGAGATCCTCCTAAAGTTGTTGGAGTTGTAAAACGTTATTTGACTTGCGTTACCATACTGCCGTCAACCCCACCGCCATCGTAAATGGGAAGGCCTGGTATCCCTTCCACAACTCGTATCGCTCGTTCGTGATATTTCGCAGCTCCAGAAATGTCCTTAAGAAACTCAGCATCCGATACTCAGCGCGGGCATCCAGTAAGAGCGCGCCTTTCAGTGTTGAAGCATTGACGACGTTGTCAACCTGGCCGCGGAAAAACGTCAAATCGCCCGTCACAGAAACACCCGCCGGAAACTCATGGGAATAGGTGGCGGAAAGCTCGACATCGGGCAAGTAGGGAATGCCTTTCCCTGTCACCGAATTCCTGCTCGGACTCATGACCAGAGCTGAAGCAAAATAATCATTTGGCGAGAACTTTGCAAACAACTCACCCTTGTAATTGACCACTGTCGTCGTTCCTCCGTACGCAAGCAACCACATCCCTTGAGATGTCGAATCCGCATACAACGGATAATCGCGGGACGATTTTGCTTCGACAGAGACTTTTGTTTTCAATTGTTCAGACCAGTGCGCCTGCCAAGCGACGCCTCCTGCCAGATAGGCGTCAGCGTGTCGGATGGCGGAGACGGACGAAAGATAAGGGTTCTTCACCGTGTGGCGCATGACATTCCAGTATTCAACCTGCGGGTTGTAGTACACTTCGACTGCCTGATATTGACTCAGTTGATAGCCGAGGCTCAGGTGCGGGTAGAGTTTTGACAAGCTTTGGTCATTCATCCCTCCCGCTCCGTAGACACGGGCACTCGCCGTAAGATACCAGTCCTTCCATTTGAATCGTTCAAAACCCAATCCAAGCTCGATGTAGCTGAGCGAAGCCGACGCAGATCCGCCTAAGAAAGAAAACGATGAGTTCAGGTCAAAACGCACCGGAGCTGTTGACGTGGGGTAAAGCGTTGTCAAACCGAGGTCGAGCTGCGTTTCGCTGACCCTGCTTGATGTATCCGTAATGGAATTACTGTGAAAACCCACGGCGGCTTCGTACGACCACGGAAGTTGATACGGCGATGTCATCGACGTCTGGAGTGAAAAGTGACTGATGCTTCTGGAGATTTGGGGATTCGTCGACCCGTAGAACTTGTAGGCATCAGCACGGTAATTCACGGCTCCATGGATTCTCGCCATATCCGCAAGCAGCAGTGAAGAGCGAAAAGAAGTTCCACCGTTCAACGATAGCCCGCCCCCGGACCGGTCGGTGTGAGGAGCGAATCCCGTCGTGCGGAAATAATCAATGCTTCCCGAATACTCAACGTCTGAATCAATCCTGCCAAGCCAAAGGTTCAGCTTAGGAGTAAAAAAGCTTCCAATGCTCCCCGTCGCTCTGCCGCGAAGGAACGGCATACTTCCCTCGTCCGTTTTTCCTTCCATGCGGCCGGCGAGCTCGACCGTTTCCCGGTCACGGCTTCCCGCTTCCTGCAATGACCGCCTCGTAAATGGGCTCTCTTCAAAAAGGATTTTCTCAGCATCGGGCAAGTCGATAGAGGCATTCCCCGTGATGATAAATTCAGGAAGCTCAATTTTCGGCAGGGGCCTGCTCGCCTGACTTGCGAAGGGTTTGTTCTCCAGATCGATTTGTCTGGACTCCGGTTCTTTCTTCCCCGTTGATTGTGTCTGAGCAACCACAAGAGCAGGCAACATGATCGTCAAAACAATGCTCTTCACTTTTTCCCCCTCGTCATGACCGTTCCAATTTCTTCAGCCGTCGCTGCGCTTCGGCGGTCGATTCTTCTTCCTTTTTGAGCTTCAGGACATTCTGGTAAGCTTCTTTTGCCTTGCTGTATTCCTGCATTCCTTCATAAGCAGAACCCATGCCAAGGTACGACTTCGCGAGCCATCGTTCGTACGCGGGAAAAACGTACCGAACTCTCAGGAAAGCGGTAACAGCCTCGTCCCATTTCTTCGCGGCCGTCAACGCCATCCCGACAAGATACTGGGCTTCTGCGCCGATTTCATCGGTGCGTGACGTCGCGACTTGTTCCGAGAGCTTCCTGGAATACTCCGGCTCGCCGTCCTTCAAATAGAAATTTGCGAGAGCGACCCGTGCCTTGTCGGCTGCGGTGGTTGATGAGTATCGCTCGATCAACGTCTCAAACTGACGCTGTCCATCTTCCCTATTCTTGTTCTCGACGAATAAAACGGCTTTGATGAACATTGCGTCGGGCAGGATTTCTGATTCCTTGAACTCTTTCTCTATGCGGGCGAGGACATCGAATGCACGTTCGTATTTTTCCTGTTTGCTGTAAATCGTTGCCGCTTCGAGGAGTGCCTGCGCGGCGACTTTTCTGTTTCCCTGCGGAGCGTTTGCCGCCCGCTCAAAAGTCAGCGCGGCGCCGTTGAGCTCACCCTGAGCCTCGAGGCATTTCCCCAGCCAGTAGTACGCAGTCGAGATACTCGCAGATTTCGGATATTTTTCCGTAAACGACCTGTACTCCCGCATTGCTTCACTGTACTTCTTTTGCGTGTAGAGCATTTCGGCTTTTTTCAGATACAGATCTTCTGCGATTGCGGAAGTCGAACTTTCCTTCGCGTATACGTCGATGACGGCCAAGGCTTGTTCCGATTTGCCCTGCGCAACGAGGCAGTACTGAATCCCCGTGACAGCGTCCAGAACATAATTGCTTTTGGGGAACTGCTGAATGACTTCGCGATAGGATTTTTCCGCCGCAACGTACTGCTGAAGGTTGTAGTACGAATCTCCAAGGCTGTAGTATGCCCGCGGCAGCAACTCGCTGTTCGCGTATGACGCTATCAACTTTTGAAACTCTTTGATTGCGTCTAGATACATTTTCTTCTGAAAGTTGATCCACCCGAGGGCATATTGAGCATCGTCGGCAAGGCCGGATTTGGGAAAATTTTTGATCAACGCTGTAAACTGCTGGTAGGCTTCAGCATTATCGCCCTGGCGGACATGGGATTGCGCCAGTTGGTATTGTGCGTAATCAGCTTCTTCTTTCGAAGGATAAGACCGTAGTACGGTGCGATATGCAGAGAGGGCTCTTTTATAGTCCTTTTCAAAAAAGTAGGAATCGGCTAATCTCAGCCTCGCGTCAAACAACAGCTTCCCGTTAGGGTAACTAAGGATGAGTTTTTCGAAGCTCTCGGCGGCCTTGTCAAACTTGTTGAGCTTGAAATACGACCATCCTATTCCGTATAAAGCATCTTCATATTTTTCCGACCCAACGGGCACAAGCTGGTAGGCTTTTAAGGCGTTTTCGTAGTTGGCCTGCTGGTATTCAGATTCGGCTAGCCAAAATTGAGCGAGGACAGACTTTGGATGCTTGGGAAATGTCCCCATAAACGAGCGGAAGGAAGCTGCCGCTTCTCTGTACATTTTCAATTTCAGTTGACACCATCCCACCTGGAAACCGGAGGCCACTTTGACATCGAACGAGACATCCGGTAACGTCACCGACCTGGTAAACGCGTCCAGCGCTTCTCTGTAATTTGATTCAGCGACAAGGCATTCGCCCAGCATTCTTCCGGCATCAGCAATGATGTCGCTCGATGGATACTCTGACGCGACTCGCTGAAAATACGGTTTGGCATCGGAAGGCTTTTTATTATCGTAATAAATGAGGCCTGTTTCATACAGAGCATTATCTGCGAAATCTCCATGCGGCTTTTGTTCAACCACGGCTGCAAAAGTTTTCAAGGCCGCCTGGGAATCGCCGGAAAATCTTTCCGCCATGCCACGCCTGAAAAGCCCTGTGTGCGCCAGCGCGTCATTGCCGTTTGTGAGCCTATCGAATGTTTGAGCTGCTTTCCTGTATTCTTTGAGCTTCAGGAACGTCCAGCCCAGCGCGTAGATGACATCACGTTCGAGCTTGTGTTCGGGATAGTTCGAGAGAAATGCGTCGTATTTGTTCTGCGCAACGAAATATTCACCAAGCTGATAATGCGCCTCTGCGATAAGGTAGTCCGCTTCTCCCCGCTCCTCCGGTTGTTCGATCGTTACTCTGAGTTTCGTGAGCTCGTCCACTGCCCGGCGATAGTCTTTTGAATAATAATAACACTCGCCAATCCTGACTTTCGCAGCGGCGGCGAGCTTGCTCTGTGGCAATTCCTTCATCAGCCTGTTGTACGACTCTATCGCTTTGGGATAATTCGGCCTGTGCTGGTAGAGCAACCCCATCGAATAGAGCGCATAGTCCCTGAGCCGGTTCGTGGGGTAATTCTCGTATGCCAGCGAATAGTATTTCATTGCGTTCTCGTATTCCTGGTTCTTATTGTACGATTCGCCAATCCAGTACGCCGCTTCTCCGGCAAGCTCGCTCTGTTGAAATCGATCGAGGACGGTTTTGAAAGCTTTCACACCTTCGTCGGGGTTTTTCATCCTCAGATGGCTTTCGCCGATCCTGAAGAATGCATCATCGGTCAACGGGGACTGAGGATGTTCGCTTACGAAAGAAGTGAACCCGCGGACGGCAACGTCGAACTTCTGAAGCTGGAATGCGCATTCGGACCGCAGGAATGACGCGTCGATTTTTTTGAGGCTTTGAGGAAACTGCGAGAGAAATTTTTCGAATTGCTGAGCGGCAAGCTGGTACAATCCGTCTTTGTAAAGACCGTAGGCGAACGTATAGTCTTGCTCTTCCGCGACGGTTGTCGCTGGTGTGGTGAGCGCCTGAGTTGAAGCTGTGTTGAGGGAGAAGAAAAAAAGGACTAAAAAGAAAAGACACCAGGAAAGCGATTTCGCCCGGCCCTCCACATCCCCCTTATTCAAAGACATCGCCATTCCAGAAGTTTATGTAGTCTCTTAAAGTAGTCTTTGAGACAAGAACCCTAACGCTTTAATTTAAGTCAAACCCTTGTGGAAGTCAAGGAAATCAGTATGAAAAAAAGCTAACGCTAGATTCTGCTTGTAGCTCAGGAGCGGACTCCTTCGCAACAGGTCTGGCAGGAGGATAGTCTAGTTTGCTGCTGCGCGGAGGTGGAAACGCGGGATTCTTACGCTGAATCGTTCTCCCGAAGGACGTTGCATCAAATACGTTCCTTCCATGAATCCTTCCATGGTTTCAAGAACGCAGAAACTGTTGTATTCGTGCGACTTGCCCGGGATGATGGTCGGTTGTTTTCCGATGACGCCTTCGCCTTCAACTTCCTTAATTGATTCCTTGGAATCGTGAATGAACCAATGACGGCGAAGAAGCTGGACGGGCTCGTTCGATTTGTTCTCGATTGTGACAAAATATGCGAAGACAAATTTGCGTTCGAACGCGTTGGATTGACCGTCGAGGTACACAGGGCGTACGGAGATTTTGATTCCTTCAGTTGTCGAGGTGTAGGTGTGCATAACGATTTATTATTTTGGATTATCAGCTTGAGAGAATGTTAGCTGCGTTCGCGATTTCAAATTATTTGATTCTCTCGATTTTCACCTTCATTACCCTTTCTTTGCAATCACTGTCTGTTGATGCAAATCCTTGTTGTAGATTTCAACCATAGAAAGACCGTTTAAGCGCATCATTTCCTCAAGCGTTGACAGTTCATAGGCTACAGCAGCTTCGGGATAGCGAAAGCTGTCGACATAACAGTTCTCAAGCTTGTGCGAAAACGTCCACCGATCTCCGAGCCGTTCCTTGAGAAAATCAAGAATAAACAATGTCATGTGAAGATGGCCACCTTTGGAAAGCACTCTTGAGCTTTCTCGCACGTAACGCAGGGAATCGGAGTAAAGGAGGTGACTGAATACAGAGATTGAAACAATCAGCGTGATTGAACCATCCGAGGCAGGGAACTTGTATTCTGCCACCGGGTTTCCAGCCGGGTTATAGACTTTGCTGAAAATATTCGCATGATGGAAAGTTGCGCGTTCATTTTGAAGTTTTTGCTGACACCAGGAAATCATTTCTCTGTCCACATCCTGTCCTGCATAAGTTCCACGTTCGTTCAGGTATTTCGAGAAAGCGACTGCATTGCGGCCGCAACCGCACCCGAGCTCCAGGATATGCGATGCCGGGTCGAGGTAGCCCTTGCTGCTGAGTTCTGTGACAATACCGTTGCCGGACTCGATAAACTGTTGATGATTTCTAAGAATCCTGTTCCCCACGCCAATCCTCATTCTCAAGGACGCCGGCGGGAGTTTGGACCATTCCGGGTGTCGGTGTTTGATAAAGTAATCTGCTGCGTCCAAGACAAGAGCAAGAGGCGTTCTCGCAAGGACGGGAATCGAGGGAACGAGCATTCTGAGGAATCGATCTTTCGTCATTTGATTGCGGCGTGGTTGGGATGTTCTTTGTCGGGGAATGACGGGTTAGGCGGCATGACTCCATTTGAAGTGTCTTGCCAGTTCAGAAGAATAGCGGCTGCCCACCGTTTTTTTGTTTGCCTCAATCCATTCGGAGAATCGCGTGGCACCATTTGGAGCCTGTGAGGAAGTGAGCAATCCGTCCATGAGACCTTTCAATTCGTCTCGCGTAAGGAGTTTATCGCGCAAGGCAAAACCGATAATCTTTCCCAGAGCTATGCCAATTACAGGCGCAACGTGGACGAGCTTCACATTTGGTTTTATTTTCGATGCGATAAGTTGCACCATTTCTTTGAAAGTAAACGACTCAGGTCCGATAGCATCGAGTGTTGAAGACTCCCGGCCAATCGAACAAGAAACAGCGATATCAGTCAGGTCTTCTACGAAAACGGGCTGAACGCGATAATTGCCGCTGCCAAATATGGGAAAAACGGGAAATTTCCGCATGAGCCAGGCGATATTATTCATGAGTATATCTTCTGCTCCGAAAACCAATGTAGGCCTCACAATGGCGTAAGGAATACCCGATTCAACCACTGCAATCTCTTGAAGTCCTTTGCCCGCATAATAAGGAAGCGCGGATCCTGGGGAGGCACACGTGACACTAATGTGAACAATTTTTTCGATACCCGCGGCACGTGCGCAAGCCATGAGGATTCTTGTATTCTCAACCGCTTTTTGAAAAGTCAGGTTGCCATACTCAAAGCGAATCCAGTATGTGTTATAGAGGACTCTTGCACCACGAAGATATGAAGTGAGAAGTTCCGGTTTGTCGAAACTATAGGGGAATGCCTGCACCGCGTTCCTGAATGGATTAGGTTTCTCTGTGTGTGTTGTAATGGTCCGTACCTGCTCCCCCGATTCGAGCAATCGACGGGCGATGTACTTGCCTATGTATCCAAATGCACCAGTGACAACGTTGATCATGAATTTACTATACCGCGCCGCTCAACGGACCGAATTTAACTTGTTTAAGCGACTAGTTAGGCCGCATCTTTATCTTTTGTAGGTGGCGAATTGAAGAAAGATCACTTTCTTGATTGCCAACGAGATGGATCGCGCAGCGAATGAAACACCGCCCAACTCGGACGTCCGATTTCTCGATTTCAAAAAAGACTGCGAAAGGGAATCGCTTGACGACTGCCCGCTGAATATTCTTGTGGACTTTGGGAAAGTTTTCCGAACCTCGCCGGATACGCTCAACTGCTTCATCGATGCAGAGAATGAATTCTGAGCCAAGGCCTTTTCTCTGGTGTTCATACCACACAATTGCGTCGCGGAGCTCACCTTCAGCTTCGGGATGAAAGCGGACGACTGTCACTTGGACTTCAGAAACTCAGCCTTGATTTCTTCCCAAGAACGTCCGAGGGCAGGGTTTGAGGAAAAAGATTGAGAACGGCGCTCCAATTCTTTCTTCTGAGAATCTGAGAGCTCAAATGCTTCGTTTTCCCGCGCAATGCTATCCCAGATTTCTTCCACCAAAAGAATTCGTTCCGCCACACTTAGCTTTTTTATTTCGTTGGCAATATTTGATGCCATGATTCCTCCAAGTTTGGCTTAATATAAGAAGAATCCTGAAGATTCGCCGCCTAACGAACCGGAGCTTCAGCCAGAGGCTCATCCCCCTTTGGCGGAAAGCTGCTTGCTTGCCCGCCAATCTTTAATGGAGGGAGCGACTGGTAAGCTGGCGCCTAGTTAGCTGGTTGAAGAACTCTCTGTAGTTTTTCCTCGTTGATTTTTTCCTCCGGCCACCATTGATCTGGAGGGAATTCTCTGTGATGTTCCTTGCAGTGCTCGAATCCTTTGCGTGTCAAGTAGAATTGGCCAGAGTCCGTCTCGCTTATTAGGCCTTCACCTATCAGTTTGTTTCCAGCTTCTCTGAAGCCGAGGAACTCGTCTGAATTCGCATTAATTCGAAAGGTAAAGATAGCGGAAAGGTCTGGCCATTTGTTCACTTGCTTCGTCCAAAGTGTATTTAGGATTTTGTATTCCAATGGTTGCCTGGCCGGAACTGTCTCAGCGGGTGGCTTAATGTTTCCCTGAACCGCTTTCCGATAATCAAACCAATTCTTGTCACCGCGAATGATCGCCGCAAGATTTTGTAAGAAGTCTAACTCTGTTATCGCAGTGGCTATAATGAATACTGCGGCAAAATAAATCCATGGACTATTAGCGAAGAGGGCGAGCGCAATCAGAAGTAGAATTGACAGAAGCTTAGTTGAATGGGTTCGTAGGCTCGCAAAAAGGGAGAGGAAAAGGAGTATCAATGAGAGGCTGACTAAGCCACCCGCCAACGCTTCAATGAAAGTCTTCGGCATTAGAGATTCCATGTTCTTTCCTTACACTATATCGACTAGGCGCCAGCTAACTACTGACTAGACTGCAACAGTATAACAAGAACTTTTCCCCTACGTCATCTCCGCCAGATACTCCTGCACACTCTTCACACCAAGTTCGCCCTCTTTTTGCTTTTGAATCCCTTTTACAGCGCTCGAAGCTGCTGAAAGCGTCGTGATAAAAGCGACTTTGTGCTCAATCGCCGCCCAGCCGATAGCGTATTCATCGTAGCGCGAGGTCTCACCCATCGGCGTGTTGACGATAAGCTGGATTTCCTTGTTCTTGATCATATCGACGACGTTCGGCCGGCCTTCACCCACTTTAAACACAACGTCGCTTTTGACGTTGTTTGCGTTAAGGAACTCGGCCGTCCCCTCCGTTGCAACGATGGAAAAACCGAGATTGGCGAATTCCCGGACAATGCCAAGTGTGATGTCGTTTTTGTCGCTGTCGTTCACGCTGATGAACAAACGCCCTCCGATGGGCAAAGCATTTCCGGCGCCGAGCTGCGACTTAGCTATGGCCGCTCCAAAGTTGTCGGCAATGCCCATCACCTCACCGGTGGAACGCATTTCCGGGCCAAGAAACACCGGCACCTCCGGGAATTTTGAAAACGGGAATACCGCTTCCTTCACTGAAACATGTTTTATTTTGCGAAAATCGTAATCTTTGAGCCCTTGCTCTTCCAACGTCTTACCTACTATGACCCTCGCCGCCACTTTTGCAAGAGGAATCCCCGTGGCCTTGCTGACAAACGGCACCGTGCGGGATGCGCGGGGGTTCACTTCCAATACGTGAACAATCCCGTCCTTGACTGCAAATTGGACATTCATAAGGCCAACGACCTTCAGAGCCTTTGCAAGCCTCACGGTGTGCGAGATCATCTCCTGCAGGTTTTTCTCTGAAATCATGTACGGCGGAATCACGCACGCGCTGTCGCCCGAGTGAATGCCTGCCTCTTCGATGTGCTCCATTACACCGCCGATCATCACATCTTTGCCGTCCGCAACGGAGTCCACGTCGTATTCAAAAGCGTCTTCGAGAAATCGGTCGATCAAAACAGGATAGTCCGGCGAAACGTCTACAGCTTTCTTCATGTATTCTCTGACGGCGTCGCTGTTGTAGCAGATTTCCATCGCCCTGCCGCCCAACACATACGAAGGCCGCACAAGTACCGGAAAACCGATTTGCTCAGCGACAAGAACAGCATTGTTGACAGAATACGCCGTTCCGTATTTCGGATGGGGAATCTTCAGCTTCCTCAGCAACGCGCCGAAACGCTCGCGATCTTCAGCCAGGTCGATGCCCTCAGGCGAAGTCCCCAACACCTTCACGCCGTTCGCCTCAAGCTCTTTTGCAATCTTCAGCGGCGTCTGGCCGCCGAAACTGACGATAACGCCAAACGGCTGTTCATGCTCGCAGATATTCAGGACGTCTTCCAGCGTCAACGGCTCGAAATACAGCTTGTCGGTCGTGTCGTAATCCGTTGAAACAGTCTCTGGATTACAGTTGATCATAATCGTCTCGATTCCTTCTTCCTCGAGCGCATAGACGCCGTGCACACAGCAATAGTCGAATTCGATCCCCTGGCCGATGCGGTTGGGGCCCCCGCCGAGAATGATGACCTTCTTGCGGTCGCTTCGGATGGATTCGTTTTCCTGGTCGTATGTTGAATAATGGTAGGGTGTGTGAGCTTCGAATTCAGCGGCGCACGTGTCGACCGTCTTGTACACGGGAATGATGCCGAGCTGTTTGCGGAGTTGACGAACGACTTTCTCCTTGGTGCCCCAGATGTGGGCTAACTGTCGGTCGGAAAAACCGTACTGTTTGGCCTTGAGGAGAAGGTCCCGCGTTACTTTTGGTGGGATGAGAGGTTTCTTCTTAATGGCTTGCGTGCCCCCGAAGCTCGCTGTACATCTGAATTTGATTCTCCGAAAGGATGCTTTTCATTTTCAGGTGAGCCTGCATGTGAATGAAGCGCAACCTTCCCCGCAATGAGCCGATTCGCTCGACACGCGCACGGAGAGTCTTTTCCGTGATTTTACCGTTCTCAAAAAGTTTATGGAGCTCCTCCTCCAACCGCACAATATCGGCGCCCGCGAGTTTGGCGGACACCTCAACGCCCTTCATGATGGTCTCTGTTTTCAGAACTTGATCCTGTGTGAGGCCAAGCTGATCTTTCAGCTCAAGGACATGCTTTGGTCCGGGATAGCCGTTCATTTCGGCGAGGCTCGCCAAGCCCATACCCTCACCATTTAAGAGGCCTTCACGGTCCGAAGGATTTACGGGCTGCGCAAAAGAAATCGACATAATACCAAAAAAGAATGCGAAAAAGGTTTTCATAGTTTTTCTCCAGCACGTTAAAGATGTGATTTAGTAGGTCGGCGTTAACGCTGACCTACTGGCTACGCCCTGTATTCGTACAGCTCTTCTTCAAAGTCAACGAGTTGCTTCATGTTGTGCAAAAACCACGGGTCGATCTTTGTGACTCGAAACAGCTCGTCGACGGAAAATCCAAGCTGCAAGGCGTATCGAAGATAAAACACGTTTTCTGGCTTCGGCATTTTCAGACTATCGATGACCTTCTTTCTCCACTCGGTACGTTTCTTCTCGGGCAGGTCCCTGACGTCAACAATATCTTTTCCATCGGCGCCGAGGCCGAAGCGGTTTTGTTCCAGGGATCGAAGGGCTTTTTGAAACGCCTCTTTAAATGTCCTGCCTATGGACATTGCTTCCCCCACTGACTTCATTTGTACGCCGAGCGTACTATCGACACCTTTGAATTTCTCGAAATCCCACCGTGGAATTTTCACCACGCAGTAATCTATGGTCGGCTCAAAAGATGCCGGCGTAAGCTTGGTGATGTCGTTGGGAATCTCGTCCAGGGTGTAACCGACAGCAAGTTTTGCCGCGATTTTGGCGATGGGAAATCCGGTCGCCTTCGAAGCGAGAGCCGACGAACGCGAGACACGCGGGTTCATTTCGATCACCAGCATGCGGCCGTTCTCGGGATTAATTGCAAACTGTATGTTGGAGCCTCCCGTTTCAACTCCGATTTCACGGATTATTTTCTTTGCCGCATCGCGCATTGTCTGGTATTCTTTATCTGTCAGCGTTTGGGCCGGAGCGACGGTGATGGAATCGCCGGTATGCACACCCATGGGGTCGAAGTTTTCTATAGAACAAATGACCACCACATTGTCCTTCAGGTCGCGCATCACTTCAAGCTCGTATTCCTTCCATCCGATGACCGATTCTTCGATGAGCACCTGATTGATGGGGCTGCTCGAGAGGCCATGTTGAACCTTATCGCGAAATTCCACGGCATTGTAAGCAGTCCCACCGCCGGTTCCACCGAGCGTGAACGACGGGCGGATGATAAGAGGAAAACCTATCGCCTCCGCAATCTTCACACTTTCGTCCAGTGAATGTACAAAGCCGCCGCGAGCGGTGGCGAGTCCGACACGGTTCATAGCCTCCTGAAACAGTTCCCTGTCCTCGGCTTTCTTGATCGCTCCAAGTTTGGCGCCGATGAGTTCGACTCCATACTTCTCGAGCACTCCCGATTCAGCAAGGGCTACGGCTGTGTTTAAGGCAGTTTGACCTCCCATTGTTGGGAGAATGACGTCGGGGCGCTCTTTTTCTATGATTTTTTCGACAAACGCAGGAGTGATGGGCTCAATATAGGTCGCGTCGGCGAGCTCCGGATCCGTCATGATGGTGGCAGGGTTGCTGTTGATAAGGATAATGCGATATCCTTCCTCCCTCAGGACTTTGCAAGCCTGTGTTCCGGAATAGTCAAACTCGCATGCTTGACCGATAACAATAGGACCGGAACCGATAATCAGGATGGATTTGATATCTGTGCGCTTCGGCATTGCTCTACGGCTCAAAAGGTGGGAACATCACGTGCTGAAGATATAAAAAAATGGCAATGACTGCCAGAAAAACTTGTTGACGGGTCTCTGAGCAAGACTCCCGGAGTCTTGCTAAGGACGGCCGGGTGAGACTCCGGGAGTCTCCTGAGAATCCTAGTGGCCGCCGCCGCGAAGCATGGTGAAGGAATGGAACAACGCAGGGAACAGAACGTCGAGGGATTCTTCGACGGCTTTCCTGGAACCGGGAAGGTTTATGATGACCGTGTTCCCTCGCACTCCTGCCTTCCCTCTCGACAACATGGTGAAAGGCATGCGCTCCTGGCCGTAGGCGCGCAGAGTTTCGGCGATTCCTGGAATTTCCCGTTCAATCGATTCAGCCGTCGCTTCGGGCGATACATCACGCGGACTTAACCCTGTGCCGCCCGTGGTGATGATGAGGTCGAGCCTCTTCTTGTCAGAAAACTCAACAAGGGTTTGTCGAATTTGCGATGCATTATCCGGGATAACCCTGTATTCTGCGACGGTAATGCCCTCCTGCTTCAACCTTTCCACGATCAATTTCCCGGACACATCCTCTTTCCTTCCAGCCGAAACGGAGTCGGACATGACCAGAACGGCTGCTTTCAGCTTCAATCCGAGAGGTTTTTTGAAATCTGATTTTCCGCCTTTTTTCGTCACAAGCGAAACGCCGACTATGCTCATCTCTTCGTCGACAGCTTTTGCCATGTCATAGATCGTCAGCGCTGCCACCGCGGCTGCTGCAAGGGCCTCCATCTCCACGCCGGTTTTGTAAATGGCCTTCACTTCTGTCGTTACAATAATGGAGTTTTCCCGCAACTCAAACCTGCAGTCGACGAAATCGACCGGTATGGGATGACAAAACGGGATGATCTGGCTTGTGTTCTTTGCAGCCTGAACAGCGGCTACTTTTGCCACGACCAGCGGGTCGCCTTTGGGCAGTTTGTTTCGGCGGATAAGGCTCAGGGTTTTTGCATTAGCCTTGATGGTGGCTTTTGCAACAGCGGTACGAAGAGTCTTTGTTTTATGAGAGATGTCGCGCATGATGGACCTGCAATTGTAAGTCGATTGTCAATCCGACTAACATCTTTGTCGTTGACAAAATGTCGTCGAATATACAGAGAAAAAGAGAAAGATTCATTGCGGGGTTTGGGGATGCGAGAGAACCTTGTCAAGATGCAGGGTAGACGGGTGAACCTTGTCAAGTTCGAGTGATCACCTGAGAACCTTGACAAGGTCGTGGTTCACATCCTTGACAAGGTCTCTCTCGACTTTTTTCGATGATTTTTTCCTATATTCAATGCGTCTGCTAGACAAATTCCCACGGACAAAGCTTCGGCGGTTGATTGGAGGATTCCATGACCAAAGACTCTTACAAGACTCAAAAACCTCTAAAGGTTGGCTCACAAACATATTCGATATACTCCCTCGATGCATTGCAAAAAACGAGCGGAAAAGACCTTTATAGACTGCCCATTTCGCTAAAGATTTTGCTGGAAAATCTTCTTCGATTTGAAGACGGACGGGTTGTGCGGAAAGAAGACATAGATGCCCTGGTCAACTGGAAACCAAAGGCCGCGCCCGACAAAGAAATCGCCTTTATGCCCGCCCGCGTTCTGCTCCAGGATTTTACCGGAGTTCCCTGCGTTGTTGACCTGGCGGTCATGAGGGACGCCATGGTAACCATGGGTGGCAAACCCGAGAAGATTAATCCATTGCAGCCCGTTGACCTCGTCATCGACCACTCCGTCCAGGTTGACGAATATGGCTCTGAAGCGGCATTTATGATTAACTCGGAGAAGGAATTCGAGCGAAACAAGGAACGATACGCTTTCCTTCGCTGGGGTCAGCAGGCGTTGAAGAATTTCCGCGTTGTACCGCCGGAGACGGGTATTGTTCATCAAGTAAATTTGGAGTATCTCGGCAAGGTTGTTTTCACATCGAAAAACGGGGGAAATCTCGCTTACCCGGACACGCTCGTGGGCACCGATTCTCACACAACGATGATTAACGGACTCGGCATACTTGGCTGGGGCGTCGGCGGGATTGAAGCGGAGGCGGCAATGCTCGGACAACCGATTTCCATGTTGATCCCTCAGGTTGTTGGGTTCAAGCTTCACGGAACGCTCAGACCCGGCGCAACAGCGACGGATCTGGTTCTCGTTGTGACTCAAATGCTCCGCAAGAAAGGAGTCGTCGGGAAGTTTGTGGAGTTCTTTGGCTCGGGCTTGTCGGCGCTCAGCCTTGCCGACCGCGCAACCATCGGCAACATGTCTCCCGAATACGGCGCCACGATGGGCTTCTTCCCTGTGGATAAAGAAACATTGAATTATCTGCGCTTCACCGGCCGGAGCGATGATCAAATAAAGCTCGTTGAAGCGTACTGCAAAGAGCAAGGAATCTTCCATTCTTCCAATAGTCCAGAGCCGGAATTCTCCGACGTTGTTGAGTTGGACCTGGCGACCGTGGAGCCGAGTCTTGCGGGACCAAAACGACCTCAAGACCGCGTTCCCCTTACGTTGGCGCAACGGTCATACCGACGAGCTCTCGTTGATGCACTTGTCAGCAAAGGAGCAACTATTAACGACACTTCCGCGGCGCGCTGGATCGATGAATCGCCCAACGGTGATGTCGGCACACAACAAAAGAGCCCTGACCTTGGAGATCTTGAACAAGTGTTGAAAACCGCAACGGTGAGAAAAAACGGGTCCCAGTTTGAGCTTGGGCACGGGTCTGTCGTGATTGCGGCGATTACGAGTTGCACGAACACTTCGAACCCACAGGTGATGGTCGCGGCGGGATTGCTGGCGAAGAAGGCATCGGAGCGTGGTTTGAAGTCGAAGCCATGGGTGAAAACAAGCCTCGCCCCCGGCTCCAAAGTCGTGACCGATTATCTGAACGAAGCCGGCCTGACACAGCCGTTGAACGATCTGGGATTTCAACTTGTCGGCTACGGGTGCACGACGTGCATTGGCAATAGCGGGCCTTTGCCTGAACCAATTGCAAAAGCGATCCAGGAAAATGATTTTGTAGCCGTCTCTGTTCTTTCCGGCAACCGAAACTTCGAAGGAAGAATAAACCCGCACGTCCGCGCGAATTACCTCGCCTCGCCGCCGCTTGTGGTTGCGTATGCACTGGCAGGAACGATGGATATCGATTGGGACAAACAAGCCGTCGGGACGGACAAGTCTGGAAAACCTGTGTTCTTGAAAGACATTTGGCCTTCACCGGAGGAAGTGGAAGCGACGATTCGAAAATGCGTAAAGTCGGAAATGTTCGTCAAGCAGTATTCCAACGTTTTTGAAGGCGATCAACGATGGAAGGAACTGCCGATTCCGAAGGGTGCGCGCTATGAGTGGATGAACGATTCGACGGCCTCCAGATGGAACCGAAGGCATTGCAAGATATCCATGGAGCGAAAGTGCTTGCTGTTCTCGGCGACTCAGTGACGACAGACCATATTTCTCCTGCCGGATCGATTGCGGAGAAAAGTCCTGCTGGTCAGTACCTGATTTCGAAGGGAATTCAAAAAAAAGACTTCAATTCCTATGGCTCTCGTCGGGGCAATCACGAAGTGATGATGCGCGGGACGTTCGCCAACATACGTCTGCGCAATTTGATGGCACCGGGTACTGAAGGCGGCTGGACGATCCATCCTTCGTCCAAAGAGCCGATATTCATTTATGATGCAGCGATGAAATACAAGGAAGAGGGAATTCCAACCGTAATTATAGCGGGCAAGGAATACGGGTCCGGTTCTTCACGGGACTGGGCCGCCAAAGGCCCTCACCTGCTTGGCGTCAAGGCAGCAATCGCGGAGAGCTTTGAGCGGATCCATCGAAGCAACCTTATCGGCATGGGAGTGCTGCCGCTGCAATTCGAAGAAGGACAGAACTGCAAATCGTTGGGACTGACAGGCTTTGAGACTTACGATATCGAAGGAATTGCTTCAGACCTTCGCGCAGGAAAGAAAATGAAAGTCACGGCAAAAAGCCCGGACGGCTCAACAAGATCATTCACTGCGACTTGCCGTATTGACACTCCGAACGAAGTTGATTATTATAAGAACGGCGGGATACTTCAGTACGTGCTGAGAATGCTTTTGAAGAACTAACAAACATGTTGATCCCCGAAATCAACATCGAACGTGCAGTGTCGATTTCGGGGACCGACGGGAGTTAGGATCAATGCCAATCTTTGATTATCGATGCAACAAGTGCGGTGGGTTGTATGATGTTTTTCATAAGGTCCGCGAAGTTCAGGAAGACGTTCTTTGCCCCTCCTGCGGTTCCCACGATTACAAAAAGCTGATGTCCCTCACCAATGTAGCCGTTGCGTCGACTGCGTCAAAAAGAGCCAATGCCTGCGATATGGGCGACGCGTGTTGCGGGGGCGTGTGCGGCGTGAATTGAGCTTCCGGGCAAAAGCGTCGCATCTCAAGCCGGCATCCTAATACTCCTTCCACTTCTTTTTATCCTCCGCTGTTGCAGGCTTCAGACTTATCGCGGTGCCGCCGCCTGGTGCAAGCTTTAGGTCAAGCGTTGTCCTGCTGTTGATCAGGACCGTTCGAATGTTGTACACCATCGGATTTTTCTCCCAGTGACCGTCCCGTGCGTCGGCGTAGATATTGGCAACATAGGACTGTCCCGGAGTCAGAAAATCCAATGGAATTCGCGAGGTGCGCGCCGACTCGTCCGTGATAGCTCCGATAAACCATTCATCCTTGTTTTTCGTTTTCCGTGCGATCGTCAGGTAGTCACCCGGCTCTGCTTGCAGAATTTTCGTGTCATCCCAATCGACCGCAACATCTTTGATAAACTGAAAGGCGTCCGGGAACCGTTCATAGTTCTCCGGCAAATCGGCAGCCATTTGAATGGGGCTGTAGAGCGTTACATAGAGGGCAAGTTGTTTCGTTAGCGTCGTATGAACTTGCGCTTTTCTTCCAGTGTTATAGTAATCCATCCTGGTTTGAAAAATACCCGGCGTGTAGTCCATCGGTCCACCCATCAAGCGAGTGAACGGCAATATTGTCTCATGTTCCGGAGGATTGCCTTCGCTCCACGCGTTAAACTCGTTCCCCCTCGCCGCTTCGCATGCGAGCCAGTTCGGATATGTGCGGTGCAACCCTGTCGGCCGCACCGGTTCGTGTGCAACAACCATGATTTTATACTGAGCAGTTTTCTCCGCCACACGAACGTAATGATTAACCATCCATTGGCCGTCGTGATGTTCTCCGCGCGGAATAATCCTTCCCACATAACCAGTCTTGACTGCATCGTAGCCATGGGCCTTCATAAATCGATACGCTTCATCCATCCTGCGTTCGTAATTGCTCACTGAGGCGGACGTCTCGTGATGCATAATCAATTTCACGCCTTTCTTCTCCGCATACTGCTGCAATTCCGTTACGTTGAAATCGGGATACGGCGTCACAAAATCGAATACCTCTTCCTTCCATTTTCCGAACCAATCCTCCCAGCCGATGTTCCAGCCCTCCACGAGGACGCCACCGAATCCGTGGGCTGAGGCAAAATCGATGTAGCGCTTCACACGTGCCGTTGTGGCGCCATGGCGGCCGTTTGGCTTCAGCGCGTTCCAATCTGTCTCTGTCAGTTTTAGATTTTCTGTGTCGCTGTAATTCCATGTGGTTTTTCCCACGTGCAGTTCCCACCAGACACCGACATATTTCTGCGGCTTGATCCAGCTGACATCTTTAAGTTTCGTCGGCTCATTCAAGTTGAGGATCATTTTTGACACAAGGATTCCCGCTGCGTTATCGCTTACAATAATTGTGCGCCAGGGAGTCTTTGCTGGAGTCTGGAGATACGCTTTGTTGCCGGCGGCATCTGGGACAAGATGAGCCGTCAGTGTAAATGTTTGCTGATTCACTTCGAGATTCATCGCAGGATAGTCCACGAGTGCAGCTTCAAAGATGTTCACATAAAGGGCCTCTGCTGTTTTCATCATCAACGGTGACTGCACCGCGTTTCGGCCAATCGTCGTTTTAGCAAAAATCTCATCCGCTGCCCTTCCGATGGTTGCGTCTATTTTGCTGAGGGTCGACGTGGTATAGGCGTATTCATTCGTATCGTAGTCCCCGGGAATCCAGAAAGTCTTGTGGTCGCCCGTTAAAGCGAATTCCGTCAGCTCGTCCGAGACGATGAAGTAACTCAGGATTATCTTGTTTCGTAAATTCGTAGCGAAACCCAAGTCCATCATTAAACAGGCGGAAGCGCACAACAAGCGTGCGGTTTTTCACCGAGGGCTGTTGCAGCGTGACGGCAAGTTCGCGGTAGTTGTTTCTGATTGTTTTTACTTCTCCCCAGACAGGCTCCCATGTTTCGTCTTTGGTGAGCGTGTCCGTGGCCACCATGGAAAAACCTTTGTCGAACGAAGGTTGATCGAGGAGTTTGATCCCCAACCTGCTCGTTTTGATAATCGGTTTTTTCAAAAACTGTAGCTGATACGCGGGTTCGCCGTCTGTGTTCAGGCTAAAGGTGAGCGCAAGTTTTCCATCAGGCGAGTGGATGGTTTGCGCAAAAGAAAGGTTAGTAAAGAAAACGAAGATGATGGCGATCGATTTTTTCATAGCCTTGTCCCTGGCGCTCTTGTGATTCTATTTTGCAGAAATGGAAAACTGGAACAGAGGAAAATATGGAGGGATCAGCAGAACAGCAACTGAAAATGCTTGTAGGTATGTAAAATGATTTGTAGGGACGTTCAATTTCTGCCCGCCTTGTTGAACGACAAAGCAGGTGGGGAACGTCCCTACAAGCTCGATCCTATTTCATCAGCAACAAGCCACCGCCATCGCACATGCTCTCAGTTACGGCTAGGGGTTCGTGGGTCGGCAGAAGGTGGGATGAGTCGAAATCGTCGGCACGCGGGTTGCCGGTCTGTGTTAGATTTAATCGAGGGGCAGTTTTTCTGCCCCGAGATTTACACCCAGGGAACTAGCCTACCCAATGCATCTTTCTATCACGATTGTGCGTTCCGATTTCGACAGAATTTCTTTGGTTACTTTCTTTCTTGGAAAGAAAGTAACTCCCCCACGGA
>JACPSI010000116.1 GCA_016193365.1 Ignavibacteriales bacterium | reverse complement strand
GAGGTTTTCCTCTTCCTCCTGGAAGGCCGCGTTAACTATGCACGAATGAGAGAAATGAAAACAGGCTCCATAGACACAAAACTCTATCGCCTTCCCGAAGGGGTTCAGGTGACCGGTGAGATGAACGAAGAGTACGCGAGCGTGCTGACATATGATGCACTTCATTTTGTGGCTACTCTCCAGAGGGAATTTGCTCATCAGCGGAAAACCATGCTCGAAAAACGTGTTGAGCGACAAAGCGAAATCAACCTCGGTGTTATGCCGAAATTCCTCCCCGCGACAACACATATTCGTCAATCATATTGGAGGGTCGCACCGACACCGCAGGACCTGCTCGATAGGAGAGTTGAAATCACCGGACCGACAGACAAGAAAATGATCATTAACGCGCTCAACTCGGGCGCGAACATGTACATGGCAGATTTCGAAGATTCCAACTCACCCACCTGGCGGAACATGGTCGAAGGGCAGGCAAACCTCTGTAAGGCTGTCGACCGAACGCTTACCTACAAGAGCCCCGAGGGGAAACACTACAGTATCGGGGAACGTCCGGCAACCCTGATGGTACGGCCACGTGGTTGGCACCTTGATGAAAAGCATGTTTTGGTGGATGGACACCCGGTTTCAGGCTCTCTTTTCGATTTTGGAATCTTCTTTTTTCACAATGCAAAAAAATTGCTGGAAAACAATTCGGGACCATATTTCTATCTTCCCAAACTCGAAAATCACAAGGAAGCGCGGCTGTGGAACGACGTGTTCCTCATGGCCGAGGATGAGCTGGACCTTCCACATGGCACAATCCGCGCAACGGTATTGATAGAGAACATCCTTGCCGCCTTTGAAATGCACGAGATCCTCTATGAATTACGGGACCATTCAGCCGGCCTGAATTGTGGCCGATGGGATTACATTTTCAGCATCATCAAAAAATTCCGCAGATATCGTGAATTCATCTTCGGAGACCGCTCCAGGCTGACGATGCAAGCCCATTTCTTGCACTCGTATTCCCTTCTCCTCATACAAACATGCCATAAAAGGGGCGCTCACGCCATGGGTGGTATGGCGGCTCAAATTCCCATCAAAAACAACCCGCTGCTGAACGATGAAGCACTGATGAAAATAAAAGCCGATAAGGAACGTGAAGTCGAAGACGGCCACGACGGCACGTGGGTGGCCCATCCCGCCCTGGTTCCCATTGCAAAGGCGACGTTTAATTCCATGATGCCCGGCCCTAATCAAACGAATCGCAAAAGAGACGATGTCGATGTCGAAGCGCACGACTTGCTCGCAATTCCAAAAGGAGAAATTACCGAAAACGGGATTCGCACAAACATTACTGTTGCCCTACAGTATATCGACTCCTGGATCCACGGAACCGGGTGTGTGCCCATTTTTAACCTTATGGAAGACGTCGCAACCGCCGAGATTTGCCGCGCGCAGCTCTGGCAGTGGCTCCACCATCAAAACGTACCGATGGCTGATAAGCGAAGGATTACTGCTAATTACTATGACCAATTGGTCAATGAGGAATCACAAAAGTTTCGTTCGAGGATAAGCGGAGGAATTGACACGACAGAAGTGGCAAAAGCTATTCTCAACAGGCTTGTTCTCGACCGAGAATTCACAGACTTCTTTACACATGTCGCATACAATTATCTCGAATAAAAACAACTGCAGGAGTATTTGCTATGACGAACAAAGGGCACATCTCCGAGCTCTCTTCCACCTGGGCGTTTTCGAGACGCTGGCAGGGTATTGAGCGGCCATATCTCGCCGAAGATGTAATAAAACTCCGGGGTTCCATCCGGATCGAACACACACTGGCTTCAATGGGAACGGAAAAGCTTTTGCGTCTCCTCGACGCTGAACCTTTTGTCAAGGCGCTCGGCGCGCTCAGCGGCAATCAGGCAATCCAGCAAGTCAAAGCCGGGTTGCAAGCAATCTACGTGAGCGGCTGGCAAGTAGCGGCGGATGCCAACGACGCAGGACAGATGTATCCGGACATGAGCCTCTATCCTGCGGACAGTGTTCCCAACCTCGTCCGGAGAATCAACAACGCTCTGCGGCGAGCCGACCAGATACAATCGCTGGAATCCAGGGGAAACGTTCAATGGTTCGCTCCAATTGTTGCCGATGGCGAGGCGGGTTTTGGAGGCATCCTGAACACATATGAAATCATGTACGCAATGATCGAGGCAGGCGCTGCGGCAGTGCATTTTGAGGACCAGCTCGCTTCCCTCAAAAAATGTGGACACATGGGAGGAAAAGTGCTTGTCCCTTCACACGATTTCATACAGAAGCTCATCGCGGCAAGGTTGGCGAGCGATGTCGCCGGTGTCCCCACCGTCATTATCGCCCGGACGGATGCCTTGAGCGGTCAGCTTTTGCAGGGGGAACCTGACGCTGTTGACGATCCATTTGTCACGGGCGAGAGAACTGAGGAGGGATACGTTCGCGTCAAGGGAGGGCTGGAACACGCCATTGCTCGTGCACTCGCGTACGCCCCGTATGCAGATATGCTCTGGTGTGAAACAAATTCTCCCGACCTCGGCGAGGCTAAAGAATTCGCCCGGGCCATCCACGAAAAATACCCGGGAAAATATCTTGCTTACAATTGCTCGCCGTCATTCAACTGGCGTAAGGCGCTTGACCAAATCGCCATCGCACGGTTTCAGGATGAACTTGCCCTCATGGGATATAAATTCCAATTCGTTACGCTGGCGGGGTTCCACACGCTTAATGCGAGCATGTTTGAGCTCGCCCGTATGTACCGCGATGAGGGCATGGCGGCATATGCAAGACTTCAGGACCGCGAGTTTGATTTGGAACTTACCTATGGTTTCGATGCGGTCAAACATCAACGCTTCGTCGGAACTGGATATTATGATAAAATTCAGACGGCGGTCGTGGGAAACCACACATCCACAACCGCTCTCAAAAATTCCACCGAAGAAGAGCAATTCAAATAGCTTGCTCATGAAACATTTTTTTCCTACAGAAGATTTCTATATGGCTGTGAATCAGGAGACAACTTCGAAGTTGAATGGCAGAACGAAGGATCCCACTGAAGAAGCTCAAATTACATAAGCGGTCCAATGAAGCATCCGTCCCTGACAGAAGACAATATGTTCGGCCTGAATCACGAGGCAGAACCTAAAGTGAACGAGCGCACTGAATATCTACAGACCGAACGGCGCCTTCGTCTTCACATTGCCGTTACCCGCGCATTGGCAGAATCGGGCTCTCTCGCGGACGCGCTCCATAAAGTACTCAAAGCGCTGTGTATTGTCGGGGGTTGGGATTATGGTGAAATGTGGAATCTCGACGCAACAAAGGTCCATCTGTATTTCGACGGATTTTGGCATGACCCTAGAATCCACGCCCAAACTCTTCTCGATGTTTCGCGACGAACAACGATTGGGTACGGTTCGGATATTCCCGGTAAAGTCTGGGTGGGTGGAAAACCAATGTGGCTGAAAGAACTCGCAATCGGTCAGGAGAATCCGCGCAATGTTCAGCTCAAGGAACTGGGGTTTCACACTGCGGTGGCATTCCCCATTCGTGATCTTATCTCGCTTCTGGGGGTCATTGTACTTTTCAGACAAGAACATCGGGACCTTGACAAGAACCTTATTGAGATGTTTCTCTCTCTTGGCACACAAATTGGGGATTTTGTCAAACGGAAGCGAGCAGAGGAAGCCCTTCAACAGAGTGAACAACGATTTCGGGCGCTCATCGAACAAAGCTCCGACGCCATCACACTGCTGAGCGCAAAGGGAAACATCGTATACATGTCGCCTTCAGCAGAACGAATGTTTGGGTATCTTCCAGGGGAATTTCTTGGCAGGAATGCCTTTGAGTTTGTTCATCCTGACGATCGCGAATATTCTATGAAGCTCAATGCGAATGTCATGAGAACTCATGGAAGCTCGGTCACTCATGAATATCGTTTCCGGCACAAGAGTCGCGAGTGGCTATGGATGGAAGGCGTCAGCACGAACCTGCTGAATGACCCCGCAATTCGGGCTATTGTCACGAACACCCGCGACATTACCGAGCGTAAGCGGATCGAGCAAGAACTCCATGAAAGCGAAGTTCGCTTCCGGTTAGTCGTTGAATCCGCTCCAAACGCAATGGTTGTGGTCGACCGAGAAGGTACGATTCTTCTCGTCAACAAAAAACTGGAAGAGTTATCGTGCCGGATTCATGGCAAGGCCGGAAATAAGGGCTATGGGAGCCGGGAGGGACTTGTTTGCTCAACGAAAAGATGGAACTGAGTTTCCTGTGGAAATTGGGCTCAGCCCAATACAGTCAAAAGAAGGAACAATAGTGCTCAGCTCAATCATGGACATCACGGAACGCAAGATCGCCGAGGACGAAATCCGAAAACTCAATGAAGAGCTCGAGCTTCGGGTAAAGCTCAGGACAGAACAGTTGGAGGAGGCCAACAAGGAACTGGAGACATTCAGTTATTCCGTGTCGCACGACTTACGCGCTCCCCTTCGAGCGATCGACGGCTTCGCCCGAGAGTTGTCGGAACATAGTCCGGGGAGACTCAATGACGAAGGGCAGCGCTTTCTCTCCATCATTCGCGCCAAAACAAAGAAAATGGGAACGCTCATCGACGATCTTCTCACGTTTTCACGAGTGAGCCGTCTTGAGTTTGAAAAAAACTTCATTGATATGCATCTGCTTGTCCAATCAGTTGTGGATGAATTGCTCAAGAGCATCGCGGGTGCTGTTCCAGAGATTGTCATAGCAGATCTCCCTCCCGCGCGCGGAAGCCTGCCCATGATTCGACAGGTGTGGTCGAACCTTATTTCTAACGCCGTCAAGTTTTCACGCAACAATCCTGCCCCGACAATTACCATCGGAAATATAGAGGCGGAATCATTTATCACGTACTACGTGAAGGATAACGGAGTGGGATTTTCCATGCGATTTGCCGACAAGCTCTTCGGAGTCTTTCAACGGCTCCATGCAGACAGCGAATTTGAGGGAACCGGTGTAGGTTTGGCCATTGTCCAGCGAGTAATTCATCGACATGGGGGGAAGGTGTGGGCAGAGTCAGAACCCGACAAGGGGTCAATATTCTACTTTACACTTCCAACGGAGGTTGAGGACAAATGAATACCGTTCAAAAGACAACGATACTCCTCGTCGAGGACGATCCCGCCGATGCGGAGCTTGCGTTGAGAGTTCTCGACAAACTTCGATTATCGGAAAAAATAACGGTGGCAAAGGATGGCGTCGAGGCTCTTGATCTCATCTTTCCCACACGCCCGGGCGTGAGACTGCAATTGCCGAAGGTCATTTTTCTCGACCTCAAGCTTCCTCTCGTAGACGGCTTTGAAGTCCTGCGGCGCATCAAATCAGATGAGCGGACAAAAATCATCCCTGTCGTCATTCTGTCTTCCTCAAGGGAAACCAAAGACATCGCGCGGGCTTACGAGCTTGGCGCAAACAGCTTTATCGTCAAGCCTGTGGATGCAGAACTCTTCGAGCAGACCGTTTCAGTCATGGGACACTACTGGCTCTCAAACAATGAAAACCCACAATTCAAAATACCAATCTTCGCCGAAGCTCGACCCCGTTGAGCAACTCATCAACATCGTGACGGGACCGGAACTGAAGAACTCCCACGCCTGGAAGGACCGCAGTCTCCGCGTGCTGATCGTTGAAGACATCGACGCCGACGCAGAGCTTATGGAATTGGAACTCAAACGCGCTCAGCTTCCGTTTGTTGCGCGAAGGGTTTCAAGCCGCGAGGAATTCATAGAAGCCATTGATTCCTTTCAACCTGACATCGTCCTCGCCGATTATCTGCTTCCGCAATTCTCTGCCCTGGAGGCGCTGGAGTTTC
>JACPSI010000115.1 GCA_016193365.1 Ignavibacteriales bacterium | reverse complement strand
GTTTGCATTTGTAAACGTGAGAATCGACGCCTCCAATAAAGCCGCAATCAGTACGACAGTGATAAGCAAAGCCCCGCCTTCGAGGAGCCAGGCGTAGCGCAGTTTCATCTGCCGGAATCGCAGTATGCCAAGGAAGGTAAGAAGCGAAAAGAAAATGATAACGGAAACTTCAATCCAATGTTCCGGCCTTGAGATAAAATTCTGGTCGAGGAGGTTCTGCACGGCGGTTGCGTGAATCTCAACTCCATGCATGTTGTAGTTCTTCTTGTCCCCGTCGAGCGTATAGATTGGCACGGCGTGAATGTCGCGCTCTTCCGGCATAACTGAGCCGATCAAAACAATCTTCCCCTTCAATCGCTTTATCAAGTCCTCATCGAAGAGATTCAAATCCTCTTCAATATCCATCTCATCTTTTGTCTGGAAACTTTCATCGTCGATGACCTGTGAGAATTTCTCGTAGCGGAAAGTTTCATTGGGCCCGTAGTAACTCAGCAGGAATGTTTGCGGGTCGAATTTTGGGATTTGACGGTCGCGCAGCACAAAAAAGTCATCTGTGATTTTTGCCCGGGTTAGCGGCGGCAGGGGCGGTTTCAAAGCCCGGTTGAGAGTAGAAAAAGCAAACGTCGGCGCAAGGTGATCCCCCACCGTGATCATGGGCAGATAGCGTCGGCAGACGCCATCGCGGTCCTTGAAAATATCCACCATCCCGATGTTCCTGTTGACATCAAAAAACACACTGCCAAAGTTCACCTCTGTGGACCGGACTTCATACCTCTCGGTTGAAACACCGGTCGGGACTTTTGTGGCGAGGATAACGTTGTCGTATTTCTTCAGAACTTCGCGAAGTGCGGAGTCCCCCTCGGCGGGAGTTTGAAACTCAATATCGAACGCGATTGCGCGGACACCCGCACGCTCAAGATTCTCGATCAGGTGTGCATAATACCAGCGGGGAAAAGGAAAGCGGTGAGGCATGGCCTTCACGTCGTCGTCGGAGATCCCGACAATAACCACATCCTTGTCCAGCTTCTGCCCGTACAGCTCCGAACCTTCATATCGACCCTGATAACGGTAATCAATGGTCAGAAGGTCGACGTTCTTCAGGAAGGTTATTTCTTCAAAGAAGTATTCCTGCGTGAGCAGGATGACGAAAACGCCGATCCCCAGTCCGATCCCGATCTTTTTCAGAACGGGAAGGTACTTTTTCTTAAAGTCGTACGAAGCCATGCCCGTTCGTCAGAAATTGAAGCGGTAGATGAGACTGATAATGGTGTCGTCGCCTATCCCGGCGTTCTGAATGTAGTCCGCCTGGAAGAGAAAATTGTGCCTCAAGGCGTACGTGTACTCAGCCCCGAACTGGAAGTTTACCCGGTTGAAGGCCCCAAACGCAGGGCTTATGCTGGCAGCGAGCCGCAGGTCATCGTTGAGCATGCGGAGCGTGCCGCCAAGGGTCACCATAGTGTAGTTGAAATCGGTTTTTGTCAGAGCGCTGTCTTGATTGAGTTTCACGCTATCCGTGTAAAAGGTTTGCACGTCGTTCGTATTCTTGCTGTAGAGAATGCTGACAATTGTCTGCAGGGGCATCGTGGTGAAATTCGACGTGACCGAAGTTTGGATGAACATGTTCTGCTGGTTCTGCTTTTTGAACGTGTTATCCTTCCTGTCCGCCAGGCTAAAGCTCACGGAGGCGAGATGACGTATCCCCGAGACGAAATCGTAGCTTGCGGCCACAAGATAACGGCTCGTTTTCTCGTCGGCGGACTTGGCTGACGAGCTATCAGGGTCGTTGCGTTTAAGCAGAAATTCTTTCGTTCTACTGTCGTTATCTGCAGCGCGCCCGAATTGACCGTAGCCAAGTTGAAATGTTGGAAGGTTCACTCCAGGATTTACGGCAATAGAGCCGTTGAAATTAGAGAATTTCGTTTTTACTTCCTTCGTGTTTGCTGTATTGTCGCTCTTCTGTTCGAAGGAGAGACTGGTTAATACGCGGTTACTGAAGAGCCTTATGTAATCGCTTACTTGGAACCCCCTGAGGTCTGTTTGAAGGAATTCGCTGCCAAAGGATTTATACGCTGCTCCGCGATGATATGCGACGGCACGGAGAAAATTATTGAAATAGTTTAAGCTTAAGACAGCTTCTCCAGCGAGACCAGGCAGCCCCGAACCCACAGGGTTTGTCGGAAAAAGGTTCTCGTTGACGGTGATGATCTTTTCGGCGAGGTTCAGCATAGCCTTTTTGGTTCCGGTTGATGCCTCTATAGAATCCTTTTCAGCGTCAGTGAAATTGCCTCCCGAAATGTCGGTATTCGTAAGAGTTAAGGATGCCTGTGTTTCAAACTTCAGTCGCTGATCATCCGCCGCAAGCAAAAGGTCCGTTCCTACGACAAAATTTTCGGAGGGGGCGGGGTCAAACCCATATTTGATCGACCCAACATCATCCTTTGCCTTCATGTAGGTAAAACCTAGTTGATAATTTTCGCCATTGCCAAAACTTGGCCGGACAGCGAGAAAACTGCGTGTGTACATTCCGCCGTTGAAAAGCCGATACCGATAATATGCCAGTGTATCGCTTCCACCAACATGCACAGAGGTTCTCGGCCGCGCGTTTACTGCTGAAGAATCAGCAAAGATGGTATCGCGATCAGCGAGCGTTCCTTCAATAAACCGCTCCGTTTGCCCGAAGGACGCGTCGACATTAAAAATGCCGAGCATCAGATTGCCTGAGACTCCCCGAACGCGTTTCCCGCTGACGATGTAGCTTGGAAACTTCGGAAACGCATCGCCAACCTGCAAACGCAGAAAATCCGTTTCGAGGTACCCCAGAAAACGGTTTTGAGGCTGTCGATCCGGTTTTTCCTGGTTGTCCACATGGACACTCGCGCCACCGTTGAGGATGCTATAGGTTGCATCAACCCTGAAATCACCCCGAAGGTATGTAGCGCCCCCGGTAGAGAGGTTTTCATTTCTAAACTCAAGCTGTCCATTGCCGATTGCCCGAAGTCGAGCTTTTTCCTCAGCAATTGCCGTTGCAGTGGAAAGATTGAATGTAATCTCCCGCGAATGATATGTGGCGCCTGTTGAATCCCGCAGCTCCACTTTTAAGAAATGCGCCCCAAGGTTCAAGGGCCGGTTAAAATTCTTTGGGTTATACAGAACAACATCATCAGAGAGGATGGCGTCTTTAGACACATCAACGCCGTCGAGAATGATCCGCGTCTTTGTTCTATCGACATTGTCCGATGCGAAATAAAGAGAGACGGCAACCACAAAATCCTCGGCAGCCGATGTTTCACCCGGCTCCGGAGTGAGAATGCGAATCTCCTCGTCTTTTGGGTCGGACTGCTTCACCGAGATTTGGAGCGGGTTTGCTTGAGGATTCTCCAGGGGATACGTTTCGGGTCCGCTCTCCAGGGTTGCTTCAATATAGTATTCGATGTAGGGTGGAATGACCACTTCTGCGGGCAATGTGACAGAGGCGCTTCGGCCTGCCAAGAGCATTTCCAGCTCATTGAACTCGCTCTCTCCAAAAGAACGGTACCAGATCACAATTTTTCTGATCTCAGAAGAACGGGAGAGGTCTACGCTAATGGAAAGCGGCTGTCGGTCGGATGCGGGTGGAACGTTGACTTTGGTGATGGCCGGCTGTACTTGAGCAAAAGCGGAAGAAAGTGAAACAAGAATACCGAGAAGAAAAAAGAGCAGTTTCCGGGTGTTCATGGAGAGGCCTCCCCTGAATAGTTCTACGAATGGAAATGAAAAGCGGCGGTCATACTCAGACCGCCGCTTAATGTAGGTAAAGTCACGTAATGAATCAAGAATGTCCTACAACGCGTACCCGGCTGCTATTCCTCCCACTCGATAATAACTGTTTTGGGATTCCCGTCTTTGTCGATGCCGGGAATACGAAGCTCGTGTTTGGTCCTTCCGGGTGCGCCGCCCTGCTGTCCACCGCCCTGGCCGCCCGTGCCAACCTGATTGCTTTGGCTATTGTCATCCGAGGAACCTTGATTCTGTTCGTCAGGAGTTGACTGACGCGTATTGATCTTGCCGTTACTGTTTGCGGTACCGGTTTGACCGGCGCCCACTTGCGTCGATTGGTCGGAGATGCGGTTGAGGAAATCCGCAAGACCGCTGAGGATAATCAGGATGTCTTCGGTTCCTAC
>JACPSI010000112.1 GCA_016193365.1 Ignavibacteriales bacterium | reverse complement strand
GATAAGGATGGAATTCCGCTCGGCGAAACGTTCAGCTTCTCGTTCAGAACGGCGGCTTTTCGTGTCCGTTACACTTCGCCGGCCAATGCTCAGATGTACGTTCCCAGATCCAGCGCCATTTCGCTTTCTTTCAACAATTACGTCGATAAAGCGTCTGTGCAAACCGCATTTTCCATCTCACCGGGAATTACGGGCACCATCGATTACGCACGAGATTACAACGGAATTGAGATCCTCGACAGGGTGATTTTCTCACCGGCCTCCAGTTTGCAGGCAAACACGAAGTACACGGTAAGCGTTTCGACAGCGGCGCGGGATATCAATGGCGTTGCGATGAAAACCCCGCACTCGTTCGCGTTTGTGACGCGGCAATAGAGCGCACAAAACAATCTCTAACAGATAGATGTAAGTAAGGAAGAAGAAGGTCATTCCTTTGGAATGAAGACTGCCCCGGAAGTACACGACCTGAAATTGATACTTATTCTGACCCTTTTCTTCTCAAATTGCGATGTTACAACACCAAGAGAGGTCGTTCCTTTTGAGAAAGGACTCTGGTCGGGGTCGTTTACGTTTACGGCATATGTGGGGCCGATCACCAAGACACAGAGTGGCATTGTGTCATTTGTTTTTGGAGATAGCACCTACACGTATTCTGGCGTGATGCAGTTTTCTGCCGACAGCGATACAACTACTCCGGTTGCTCCATTCGAAATACAAGGAGGAGGAATCTATCAGAGAAAAGATGGTTTGGTCACTTTCGTCGAGAATGAAAACAAGTTTGGTGCTTGGCTCCCGAACCTGAACTTGTCAGGAGAATATATCTATCGTTATGGGAGCGATGTCCTAACCATCACGAGGGAGGCACCAAGCAGAACATCGGTTTTGATATTGAGAAAACAAACGGAGTAAGTGAGGTTTGATGAAGGAGCCGATCACAGGGTCAACTCTTGTTGTTGATCTTCATTGGTTGAGTTCCTCCCAATCTTTTGAAAACCTCGGTAGGACGGCCTTAAGGCCGTCCTACTAGTGAAAAGAAATCCAGTAAAGAAAAGTCGCCCAAAAAGAATTCAACGCTTCCTATTTGATGACATGTGGGAGCAATCTTCGATGAGGAAGGAAATCATAACCAAAATACTTATTCTGACCTCTACTGGCCTGCTTGCTTGTTCTCAATCTTTGCCAACTGAACCCAATGAAGTTTCTCTTTACTATTTGTGGACCTGGCAATTCTCCACAGGCGGTTTCAGTGGCTATGATACTCTTACACCCGGCAGGATAGGCTTCACGCGTAAAATCGAATTCACCACGGACGGAACGTTTAAGGAGTTCCGGAATGACTCACTGTGGGGCATCACTCAGTTCACCATAACGAAGGAGAAAACGATCTTTACAAGCGATTCACTTCAACTGATCCGTTTCGCTGACACTGCGCGTTTTGCTCCGCAAGTACTTTGGAAACTAACGTTGGATGAACTCCACCTGGGCGATAATCATGTCGAGCCATATGGGCATGTATACAGGCGACCTCGAACTAACTTCTGATGAAAATCGATTTCTGCCAAGAATCGTTCTTCATTTGACATACCCCTGCTTTTTCCAGATCTCGGCTCCTTCGGAAAGCAACGCATCTAGTTCTTTCTCCACGACCTGTTCTTCCTTTTTGAAATTGAAACAGGTTCTTCCTTTCAGGCACTTCATCGCCGTTGGAGCGATGTTGTTAAATCCCTTTCTGTCATCATAGGCCGGCATGAAGTAGAAACTCACCATATCTTTTCGCGCCACTACGCTTGAAAAATACATTCCCGGAACGGCCTTTTTTGTACTGCCATACGGAACGGCCTTGTTCCCGATAATTTCGAATGTGTCAGACGTGTCCTTCGCCTTAACCATGGGAGGGCATTGTTTTGCAAGGGCGGCTTTGAGTTTGGTGAAGATGTTCTTTCGGACCTGAGGTTTGAGTGGCATACAATCATCTCCTTGAAAGTTTCGGGGTAATCTTCCGAAGGTCATGAGGGTTCATGAAAACCTTCGGAAGGTCATTATTGTTCAGGTTTTGCAGTGGGTTTTCCCATCCGTTTTGCCATGACGTTCTCAAACGTCTGTCGCATGTCCGGCAGATTTGCAACCAAGGCTGTAAAGTCGCCTTTCTTGAGTGTGAGCACGTCCGTCGGTTTCGTGCAACGGATCGTTGCTCCGCGAGTTTTTTGATTCAGGAGCGCCATTTCTCCAAAAAACTCTCCGGGCTGCAATTGTGCGATTACTTTCTCTTCGCCATTGTCTTCGCGTACGACTTCAATCTCACCACGGAGCAGGATGTACAAAGTGTCTCCCAAATCCCCCTGACGGAATACAACTTCTCCCGGCTCAAAGTGCGCCTGTGCGACTGCCTGAGCCGTGCCGAGTTTCAATTGAACGAGTTCGGGAGGTATCAACAAATCCAGCGCCCATGCGAGGCCGACCTTGATTTTTCGGTCGAGGCCCGGCAACTTCCAGAGATAGATCGTCCGCCAGAGAAACCACGCGAAAAAGCCTGAAAACCGGAAATAATCGAAAAGCTCCGCCACCGCGCTCCTGTATCCCAGCGAGCCCATTTTTCCCAGGCCCTTAAACTGGAATTGCTTTTTCTCTCCGCCGCGAATAGCGAAAACGATGTTTCGCGCGGCCGTAGTACCCTCTCGAATGGCATACTGGGCAGTCGGTGGACAGAATCCCTCTCCGGCCGGGTTGGGTATCAGCGCACAATCTCCAATTGCCCACGCGCCCTCAACGCCTTCCAATTCAAGAAAGCGGTTGCACTTGATCTTCCCTTTGTCTTTCGGGATGTCCAGGCTATCGATGAGCGGATGGGGAGAGGATGGCACTGTCGAAACAAGTGTTTTTGTTGGAATGCGCTCATCGGTCGTTAGGATTGCAGCGTCAGAGCTTGCGGAGCGCAATCGTGTCTTCAACCGAATTTCGACACCTCGCCTGTACAGCAGATCTTGTGCGTAGAGTCCGAGTTCTTTACTCACCTCGCGATCCAAAATCCTCTCACCGGAATGAAGCAGGACTACCCTGATGTCTGTCTGGTCGATTCTGTGATAGAGTTTTGCAGCGCGACGCACGAAGTCGTTCAGCTCGGCACACACTTCAACGCCGGAGAATCCACCGCCTGCAATGACGAAAGAGAGTAATTGGTGTCTCAGATAAGGGTCGGATTCAAGCACAGCCTCTTCGAGAACATGAATGACATGGTTTCGAAGAAAAATCGCGTCGGCGAGATTTTTGAACGGGAGCGCATGCTCGGGAAGCCCCACCATACCGCGAAAGTCCGTGACATTGCCGAGCGCAAAAACCAGATAATCGTACTGAAGCGTGTAAGGCCGCGGGCGAAATCCCTGACTTAACGTGATACGTTTCTGCTGAAGGTCAAGAGCCTCAACGTCGCGAACAATGAGCCTGGTCTTTCGGAGGAGTCGCCGGATGGGGCTGACGGTATCGAGAATGCCGATACTCCCGGAAATGACCTCCGGCAGCATGGGCTGGAAAACAAAGTAATTCTCCTTGTTGACGAGCGTGATTTCGAAGTCGTCACGCTTGCCGAGGAGTGACTCCAACTCCATTGCAGCATAGACGCCGGCAAATCCGCCGCCAAGGATGACGACGCGGGGTTTATGGTCTGTGTTCATGCGAAGACGAACGTCTTAACCGCGGAGACGCAGAGATCACAGAGTGCTCTGCGCTCTTCGCGCCTCTGTGGTCAATCTTCAAGGCGAAACAACCTGCTTGCGTTCTGTCGCATCACATTTGCGAAATCTTTTGGAGAAAGCTCAGACCTCAGCTTTTGCACCATCAGTTCGTATTTTGCATAATGGTCTTTTCCAAAGTACGTTGCATCCGTGCCGAAAAGAACTCGTTCCGATCCGAGTTCCCTCACCGCTCTGAGTACGTCATCCGGTTTTGCCTGTGCTGTCTCAAGATACAACTGTGCATCTCTTTTCTTCTTCGACTCTTTCACGACATCAATTGCCGCGGAATGCGGGCCGAAAAATACCATGTGATACAAAATAATCGGGACATTCGGGTGTCTTCTTGCTGCAGCATAAATCTTTTCCGGTCCGCCGTTTGTTCCTGGTTTGTCGCAGTGGAAGACCGCAGGCGTCTTATATTTCTCGCACAAAGCCAAATAAGGGTCAACATTGCGGTCGTCCGCAGGAAAATGGTTCATCATGGGATGGAGCTTTATTCCGACAAATTGCCTTGATGTGTCAGTCAGAAATTTTTCAAGGTTGTCGGCAGACCCATCATTCGGACGCGCCCAGAGGAGTGCGCGGAAATTTCTCGAATTCTCATTCAGGAATTCCCGTGCGGCATTGTTGGCGGAGATTTCGTCGAGATTGCGGGTCTCTTTCAGCTCAGCGCCATCGATATTCGAAATCAAGACCATTTCAATACCATAACGTCTGACATTCTCCAGAAGGGTTGGCGCGCTGAGGTCGTAGCCCTTAAACGTACCGATGTGGCCGTGGATGTCAATGATGCGGTCGTTATGCCACATCGTGATATCCTGAGAGTGCGCAGTTGGTTCCCGTGAGGAGGCAAAAAAAAACAAAAACATCGCCAGACAAAGTAGGATAGCAATTCCTCGGGCAACGAGGGTTTTCATGCTTGCCCAAAGAGGGAACGAAACCTTGCAGGCATGTCGACGATTCTTTTGTTCTCATAGTCATAGAAAACAATTCCCGTTTTTGCGCGGGCGACTTCCTTGCCTGTGTCTTTGTTTGTGATCAGATACAGAAAATCGAAGCCCTTTTTTTGCATGTCGTCGACGGCGATATCGACAGTCAACACGTCGCCGTAATGAGATTCGGATTTATACACGAGAATAGCATCGGACATGATCGTTCCGGGTCCGTCAACATCCAGCTCCTTGAAACCATAGTTCTTGTAGAAGCGAACACGGGCTTCATGGATGATGGACAGAATCGCATCGTTGCCGAGGTGGTCGTTGTAGTTAATATCGGTAATGCGGACGGGGATTTCAGTGGAAAAATGAAACTTTGAGGGAAGCTCAAGTTTTGCTCGGGGCATCGTCGGGATGGAAAATCAGGAATGATGCGACAAAATGCAACCACACAGCGACCTTCCGAAGGATCCCTTGTAAGACTCCCGGAATCTGCAATAGCATTCTTCTCAAGATTCCGGGAGTCTCGTCCTGGCTTTTCGGAAGGTTTTCTCGCTGGCAGGTGTCCCTACAAGCAGACTCTCATTGAGGAACTTGAGAAATGGGCTTCCTGCCTCTTGCGCCCAACACACTTTCAGCGACAGTCAGCGCGTGGTTCCACGACGCGAGAAAATCTTCACCGATACCATTCCTCCAGCCGGCTTTTGGAGAGTCTTTGATAAGGCGCAAAAATTCGTTTTGACGGGGGGAGAGAAATCGTTTGGGGTCTCTTCCTTGTCCGATTGCTGCATTCACACGAGCCGCTTGCGTCTCCGTCATGGGCACAAATCGTAGAAGAGTCTGCGAAAGATAGTACTTTGGCTCAGGGTCTGCGATGGCGGCTTCGTTCGAGAATTGAGCAGCGTTGCCGACAATCTTCTCCGCAATTCCTTGTTGCTCTTTCGATTTTGTAAACACTCTCACAGCACACGAGTTATTCTCCGCATGCTGAACCAGTTTTGCGTACGGAATCACCGCCGGGTCAAACGTCACATCGACAACTTCATGGCCGTTGACGAACCCAGGCCTTGTCTTGAGGACGCCGTCGAGCGCGCCGAACTCGGCTTCACCAGTCCAAAAGCAGCTCATGGCAAACGTCGCATGTTCCACCGATCGTTCCTGGCTGACAAATTCGTCGTGGAGTAAACGAAGGTACGGAGGAATCGGCCTGCCTGTGCGCTCCAGCGCCGTCACCATCGCCGACGTCAGGCCTCGCTGCGAATAGTCGCCGTCGAGCCGTCCAGCAAGCTTTTTTCGGTCTGCGGTCACAATCCGGACAACAGGATTATTCCACGACGGCTCGTTGAAGGACTTGAGAGTCGCTCTGTCATCACCGGCGATGTTGTTATACACAGCAAGCGGAATAAACTCAGACTCAATTGCTTCAACGATGAGCGGATGGCTCAACACCTGTTCGCCGTAGCCGATGCACGTGGCGCACCCCGGGACTTCCTGAAAAAGGATGAGGAGTGATTTGTTCGCTGCTTGGGCTCTGTTCCGCGCGTTTTCGAATCCCCTGACCCAATTCACGAGGCCAAGTTCCTTGACACGAGGCCCAGTCTTCTTCGAAGCATTGTTATCGTCAGAACGCGGGGCTTCATTCCTTTTTGCCCCGACCAATAACAACGTCAGTGAACCGAAAGCCGCTAAAACGAGAAGAAGGGAATAAACTTTCATTTTGACCGGTCCTTTATTGTCTTAGGTATGTTGCGGAACTCCATCTCAACAAGGCGGTCGGAAGAAAAGTTTCGGTGGGGGAGTGCGAAATATCACATCTTGGGAATGACGCGAGCGTACAAAAGATTGCCCTCTCTGTTAAAAAACTCCACGAGAAGTTCACTTGCGGAGAGCCTGAACCATGTGAACCCCATGTTCGTCATGGCGAAAACCGTGTTGTCCTGCCATGTTACACTGCGATGCGTACCCCCAGCGCCGATAACCATGTAATGCACGCCCTTGATCGGCTTCTTGAGCTCCTGATGATGGTCGTGGCCGGCAAGGTATGCGTCGAGCTTGTATTTCACGAACAATGGCTCCAGGTGCCCGATCATGCTTTTATTGTCGCCGTGTGATCCGCCGGAGTAGAGCGCATGGTGGCCGGTTGCGATCTTCCATCGCGCTGTTGACTCCCGAAGCTGCTCGTCCAGCCAGGTCAATTGAGCACGGTAATCCAGCGGGGGGAGAGTCTGGCCTTCTTCAATTTCCTCGGTGCGCTCCGAGTCGAGAGGGACTGTATCTAAACAGAAGAACTGAACGGAGCTGGTATCGTCGATCGTCGCCGTGAAGGTGTAGTAGCGGGACGGCATCTTCCAACGTTTGGTCGGGCTGACACTTGTATAATCGACCTGAGCCTGAGGATTACTGTAGTAATCGTGATTCCCAAGGACGGCATAAAACGGGACTTGCAAACTGGTGTGAGAGTACATTTTTTCGAATTTGCTTTGCCACTGCTCATCGGTCACCGAGCTGACGCCGGATGCATAGAAGTTGTCCCCCAGAAACAGCACAAACGAAACAGAATCTTCGGCAGCTTTTCGGGCCATACCATCCGCAACGTCGCTTTGACCCGCCCGCCCAGTCCCTACATCGCCGACTGCGAGAAATTGCAGGTAATTTGTTCCAGCGTCCTTTGGTGGAATTGTAAACGGCGGAATAGGTTGTGGATTCTTGACGGAGCTCGTGAGGATGACCTCCTGAAACCAAACTCCAAAGCCGCAATCGAGCGCGAGAAACGAGATCAGGAGAAGGCTTGCGAAGATGGCAAGAGTACCTTTTTTGTTATTCATTAGATTCTGGAGGAGTTTATTAAAGGCAATTTCAGAATATCTTGTCACTCCCGCTTGCCCGCCGAGCTTTGTGGCGGAAAATCCGACGGAATGACATTCTTTTTGAAGCTGGATTCCTATTTCTTTTCTTGCGGCTTTGCAGGCAACGCGTCGATCATTTCTTTAGCGTGGACAAAAAGAACGGCGCCGAGCGTCATCGCTTCTATTGCCTGGTCCGGGCTAAACTTGGATTCGAGGTCAACACCAAGATACTTGAGCCCCTGTTGAACGACGGTGCCGGCAAGCGGAACACTCGTGGCCGTGCCGATAAGTGCAGGCACGGGTTTGAATTTGTCGTTCTTCGTCAGCTGTTTTTCGACAAGCTCACTCATCTCGCGTTCTTCAAAGGTTTGCAAGTTTGCCGCCTCATGCAGATCAATACTGTCCTTAATATGTCGGGCGTTGACTAAATCTCCGCTGCCGAGGTCGGCCCTTGTTTTCAGCTCAAGGTCGGCTTCAAAATGTAGGGTGTTACCTTTGAAACGCCGTTTCAAGTTCTTTATCCAGAGAGAATAATCCTCGCCGACATTGACCACTTCCACCCATTCCGCCTGCCGTAAGTAAGCCCCGAGCCCGGCTTTTGCGAGCTTGAGTTTTTCCTTGTCGTCGAGCGGAGTTTTAAGGTCGATTTTGAGTTGTGCAAGGGCTGTTGAACCAAGAAGCGCCAGCAGCGCGAATAGTGCGACAATTCTTTTCATAACTCTCCTCGTGTTATTCCCGCAAGACTCCGAAGCGAAGTCCCGCGATCCATTTTTGATCCAACTCTCCAAGTTTGTAAGAATAATGCAGGAGTTCAAGATAAATGTCAAACGTTCCCAGCATCAACACTGTTCCGAACGAAGCATCGGCATCGAAGTACCCGCCTGCGTTTTTCGAGAGGCCAATGGAATACTTCGGCGTGACAGGTTCGAGGTTGAGAGCAACTAACGGAATGATTTTGAATCGGAGGACAGGCCCGGCCCGTAAGAACATCCACACATCCTCGCTGGTATGCTCTCCCCCTGCGCCAAGGTAAAAGCCGTATGCCCATCGTGAGAACTTTGCCTCACGGTCATAATCTTTCAAAAATGTGTAGCCAATGGGCGAGATCGTGACATGACCGGATTGCTTTCTGAACCCGTATCCGAACGGATGAAAAAGGCCGTACTTGTTCGGGTTCAGACGAAGCGGAGAATCGAGTTCTGGATAGACCCATCGATCTCCAGCAGGGTTTCCCTCGGAAGCCATATATTTCGGTTCGCTCAGCCAGTCGCTCCAATGAAACGGGATGTCCCGACTGAACGCAACGCCGGCTGTGAGAGCAAATTCATTCTTGCGCCATCCGTGGACAAGCGAATAGCGGAAGGCCTCAACGCTGAGCCAGAGGCGTCGTGAAATCCACCCGTCGAATCGAAGGAAGGAAATCATTGGATCGACCGTGAGCGTGTGGCCGTCCCAGGTGAAGTTCGCGATCGTGGGGTCGAGGCCGAGGGCAAGAAGGTCTGAATAGTGCCAAAGATACAACCCAAAGCTGATGGAGCCTGCCCACACCTGTTTTGTTCCGCCGACATACTGTTTGCCGATTTCATAGCCTGCGGCAAATCCGAAGGGGTCGACGAAACTCGGAGGCTTGGCGAAATTCATTGCGAGAAGAAAATTATCCGCATTTGCGAACGCGTCGCGTCTGTAGCGCAATCCGAGTTGCACCATGGGCCGCCATTCCTGTTCTTCTCTCGGCGCGGGTTCGAAACGCACGGTGTTCACAAACTCAGTATCCGTGTACCCGCGAAAATGCTCATTGAGGTACCACCGCCATTCGCGACCGGCTGCTTCTTCAAGCTTTGCCTTGTCGCCCTGGGATTCCTTCAGGATCACAAAGGTCATAACAATGAGGTCTTCGATTGCATTCGCGGCCCGAATTCCACGTTCGTTGAGGTACGAGCGCGGCACGATATAGGGGTTCTTGTCAAAGAAATCGACTTCCGCCTGCGGGACGACGGCCGGCTTCATGTACATTTTATCACGTTTGTCCTCCGGGAACCAATGGATCTTGTCAGACACAAAGTACGGCCAGCCTGACCAGTACACAAGGTAGGGCTGCCACGCCGTTGCCTGCCAGGGCTTGAGGTATTTGACAGTCCAGGTGATCGTATCACGTTCGACGTGTGCGCCTGAATATGAATCGCCGACTGTATGGATCAACGAATAGATATCGCGGTAGAATTTTTTTGAAACATCGCTCTGTTCAAGGATCTCGTAG
>JACPSI010000111.1 GCA_016193365.1 Ignavibacteriales bacterium | reverse complement strand
TAGGCATCCCTCCCGAGGGAACCGAGAAGCTCCAAATCGACGAAGAACTCCTCGCGGAGCGCTTATCGCAAGATGTGCATTATCAACGGGATTCCGCGAGGGATAAAGATGTGGAAAGCCTTTCAGCAATCTTTCGACTGCGGAAAGGAAAGGACTTTTCTTCTATCGAAGACTCCCCGGTGATTTTCGTGACCACCAATACGCTCCTGGCTCAAAGCTCTTACAGATTCTTCAACCGAAGTGAGTACACATTCAAATCGCCTCTTTGTGTTGCAGCGCCCCTCCTAACAAATCTACTTTGGTTGAAGAATCCTAATCGTCTAGCCGATCTCCCCAAAAAACAGCTAATCGCGATGTCTTACGCTGCATTAGAACCTGGCCAAGACCTGTGGAAGAAATACTTGGAAGAAATAGAGCGGTTGAAACCCATCGAGGGTCTTTCAGAGGAAGATTATATTTTACTAAGGTACTCGATAGAAGCAAAGAACGTCCTAATGAGTTTGACTTGGGGAGACCACAATCGATTGAAACCTGCCATGGTGACAGAAGTGCTTGATAAGGTCAAGACAAGCATTCAAAAACCTGAAAGAGACAAATATGACGAGGAAGTTAGGAAGCATTTCGAAACCAAGGAGAAACTCCGAACGTCAGAAGCCAAGTATCTTGCTAAAGATCAGAAACTTCAAATGTATTCCGAACGTATCGGGGTTTTATGTTCTCGCTTAGTGCTTGGCTTAATTGGACTAGTACTTACTATCGGAACCATTGCGAGTCTTCCCGCAATTAGTCCACTAAACATCTCGGGCTGGTGGTATTATTTCATTTCATTCTTCCAGTTGGCTTTCCTAATGCTAGGCAGCATCAGTCTGTTCAATGGGACCACCGCACTTTCAATCGGGCGTCGAATCGAACTTGTAATTAGCTCAAAGATATTGACAATAAGGCGCTGGAAAGAGCGAGGCGAGAGGGGATTTCATTCTCAGAATCAGGTGTGAGTTCTTAAAGAGCAAATTACTTCCGCATTATCGATAGAAAACATCACACCCTTGTTTTGAAAATCCCAACGATTCTCGAACCAAATAAGAGAACATGAAGAGCAAATATGTATTGTCGTTAGTTGTTCCTGTCTTTCTTGGCGCAGTGCCAGGTTGGGCGCAACAGACATTTCGTCTGTGGGCGGAGGCAGCGGGACAAACAGAGAAAGATATACCGACATTGACGATGTACGCCCCCGATTCGATCAACCAAACAAGGACCGCGATCATCATTTGTCCCGGCGGATCCTATCGGGGTCTGGCGAAGCACGAGGGGGAAGACTATGCCCGCTTTCTCGCGTCGTACGGAATCAGAGCATTCGTCCTGAAATATCGCCTTGGTCCGGTGTATGGTTATCGGGAAATTACGGCAGATGCAGCGCGGGCGATGCGGATGGTGCGTGACGGTTCACGTCGATGGAATTTCGACACGAATAAAATTGGCATCATGGGATCCTCAGCGGGGGGACATCTTGCATCAACGATGATGACGCATTTCGACGATGGTGATCCGTCGTCCGGTGACTCCGTCGAGCGTGTCAGCTCTCGACCGGATTTCGGCATCCTCTGCTATCCGGTCATCTCGATGGGCGCGATCGGACACGCCGTATCCAGAGAGCAATTTCTCGGCCTCAACCCAACAGAAGAACTGGTAAGACGTTACTCAAATGAACTGCAGGTTACTCCTTCGACGCCGCCATGTTTCCTGTGGCATTCGTTTGATGACAAGATTGTCAGCGTTGAGAATGCTCTCGAATTTGCCAATGCGCTGAAGAAGAATGGCGTCCCGTTTGACTTGCATATCTACGAACAAGGGAGACATGGCCTTGGGTTGGGTGACAAGGCTCCATTTGCCAATCCACATCCGTGGACAAGAGATCTGACAGCGTGGCTTAAAGCGCGCGGCTTGATTAGCTAGGTTTTTCGGATGCCGGCAACGCTACAGAAAAAGCCGACTGTCCATCTTCCGAACGTCCTCCACCACAGGCCGAAACTCCATGTGAGCGAGAATATCCCGGTCAACATCAATGCCGGGCGCTACTTCAACGAGATGGAGAGATCCGCCCGAAAGCTTGAAAACAGCTCTCTCAGTGACAAAAAGAACCGGCTGGTTCCGGCGTTCAGCGTAAGAGCCGCTGAATGAGACTTGCTGGATCGCCTGAATGAATTTTTTGTTTGTTCCTTCGTGAAGAATGCGGAGTTTTCCCCCCTCGACCTTCACCTCCAATCCCCGTGCCGTAAATGTCCCGCAAAAAATGATCTTCTTCGCGTTCTGTGAAATGTTGACAAACCCGCCCACACCGGCGATACGGTTCTCGAAGGCACTCACGTTGACATCTCCTTGTCGATTCACCTGCGCAAACCCGAGACAAGCGACGTCAATCCCGCCTCCATCGTAGAAATCGAACTGTGAAGGCTGGTCGATGATCGCATCCGGGTTGAGGCTTGCGCCGAAATTCAGGCCGCTTGCGGGAACACCGCCGATGGGACCGGCTTCGACCGTCAGCGTAAAGCTGCGCTCCAGCCCCTCTTCTGCCGCGGCCAGAGCGACTCCTTCCGGCATCCCGATGCCGAGATTCACAACGGCGCCCGCTCCTATTTCCCGCAACGCGCGGCGGGCAATGACCTTTCGTTCATCCAACGGCATCGGTCCGGATTTTTTCCCCTCGATGAACTGTTCGCCGCTGTAGGCCGGGTTATAGTCGGAGGCAAATGTCTGCTGGTGAAATTCCGGCGGTGACTCCACGACAACATCGACGAGTATGCCGGGAATTTTGACATCCTTTGGGTAAAACCTCCTCCCCGGCAGAATCCTGGCAACTTGAGCTATGACAATCCCGCCGCAGTTTTTCGCCGCCTGGGCAATGGCAAGCATCTCACCCAACAATGCCTCCTGTTCCATCGATATATTCCCGTTCGTATCCGAGTACGTTCCGCGGATCAAGCCGATATGGATGGGAAATCTTTTGTAGAGTAGCCACTCCTTGCCGTCGATGACGAGAACACTCACCAGATCTTCCGTGGAAACCTCGCTGAGTTTGCCGCCGTGGCTGCGCGGGTCGATGAACGTTCCAAGGCCCACGTGCGTGAGTGTTCCGGGTTTTCCCGCTGCAATATCGCGGAACAAATGACTGATCACTCCCTGAGGGAAATTATAGGCTTCAATCTTATTCTCGATGGCCAGCCTCCCCATTTTCGGGACAAGATTCCAGTGCCCCCCGATGACCCGGCGGGTCAGCCCTTCGTGTGCAAGATGGTTGATGCCCTTGTCTTTTCCGTCTCCCTGTCCTGCAGCATACACCACGGTAAGGTTGCGCGGTGAACCCGTCTCGAGGAATCGCTGCTCCAGTGCCCTCGTCAGATACTCGGGATGTCCGCTGCCGACGAAACCCCCGGAAGCAACGGTGTCACCGTCTCTGATAAGCGCAACAGCATCCTCGACAGATTTTAATTTCTTGATCATATAGTTAATTGATCCTGAAGCCGACAAATCCTTCGATCATTGTTTCCCCGGCCCTCTCGGGGTTAACGCCGGCGTTTCCTCGCCCCGGTGACACGTGTAACAATTGACAGCCGCCTTATCTCCGGCGACGCCTTTCACGAGTTTATTCACTTCCGGAAGCATCTTCCACATCGCCCTCGCTTTCACTTTGTGGTCATTTTCGTCGCTTTCCCACTTGCCTTCGACGTGACAGAAATTGCACTCAACACCAAGCCCTGGAGTAAACGCAAACTCCATGACACGAAGTACCCTTCCTGCCTGCTGACCTTTGAAAATCTCGATGTTCTTGAACACCTGTTCAGCCGGCGAGCTCTCTTTTCCTTTGATGACCTCCTCCAGGGCGATAAGGTGTTTGTTCCGCTCGGGCTGCTGAGCAGTCTGAGCACTAACCGGAACCGGTACGATGAAAAATGAAAGAAGAACTCTTGATAGTCTCATCCCGGAATCCTTTCGTTGGGGAAATTGATAATGGAAGCCGGTATCAATATACAATTTCGCGGACTTCTTTGTCTCTGTGATCCTGTTACAGAGATTCCTTCCTTGCATTTCTTGACATTTCACGCAAACTTGCACATATGAAAATCGGCATTGTCGGAAGCGGGTATGTGGGCGCAACGGCGGCGTTCGCCATGGTCATGCGCGGCGTAGGAAGAGAAATCGTTCTTGTGGACGCCAAACCCGCACGGGCGCTTGCAGAAGCGGATGACATCCTCCACGCCGTGCCTTTCGCCCATCAGCTCGAAGTGAGGCCGGGAGAGTATCAGGACCTCAAGGATTGCCGCGTTGTTGTGATTGCTGCCGGCACAAATCAGAAACCGGGCGAAACGCGCCTCCAGCTTCTGGGCCGTAACGCGGCCGTCTTCCGGGACGTCGTTCCAAATATTCTCAAGTATTCACCTGATGCCGTCCTCGTGGTCGCAACGAACCCCGTTGACGTTATGACACATGTGACTGCCCGGATTGCCGCGGAGCGCGGTATTGCGTCAGCACGGGTCATCGGCTCCGGAACAACACTCGACACCGCCCGTTTCCGCGCACTGCTTGGAAGACATGTGGGCGTCGACCCGAATCACGTCCATGCGTATGTTCTGGGCGAACACGGCGACTCCGAAGTCCTCACCTGGTCTCTCGTCACTGTGGGAGGCCTGTCTCTTGAAGATTTCTGCCGCCAGCAGTCCATTCCACTGAACGCCGCTGTCAAACAGGAAATCGACCAAAAGGTGCGGAAGGCGGCGTACACGATTATCTCGGGAAAAGGCGCAACGTACTACGGCATCGGCAGCGCTCTGGCGAGGATCACGGAAGTCATCATGCGCGACCAGCGCTCCGTATTGACTGTCTGCACGCCGTTGAAAGAAGCCTTCGCCGTCTCGAACGTGACTATTTCAATGCCTCACCTCGTCGGCGGCGAAGGCATTCTCTCCACCTTCCCTCCAACGGTCGACAACGAAGAGCGCGAGCTTCTCCACAAAAGCGCCTCTCTTATCCGGGATGTTTTGTCGAAACTCGAAGCAGCAGCCGCTTAAGTTCATCCCTTCCGGGCTTTTTCGAAACCCGCGATAGGTCTTTAACACCTCGGAACATTTCGCCCTGGAATTAGTCTAATTCCTGTCACCAAATTCCGAAGTTCCCAACTCCCAAGGAGTCTGTAATGCGACTTCGATTCCTCGTTTCATTCCCTCTTTGTTTGTCAGTCATCCAAGCTCAACGGACGGAGCTTCCCCAAACCCCGGCCGGAAAACACGCCGCAGCGTATTTCAAAGCTTTTAACTCAGGAAACGAGAGTGAAATACGCCAATTTTTCGAGGCACATTTTGCCAAAAGTGCGAGCGGGGTGTCTATCGATGAAAGGGTGGCTCGCTACCGGCAGACCTTTCAGCAACTCGGAGGCAGGCTGGAACTGCGCAGGGTATTGCTGTCTCGGGAAGATTTCGTGTCTCTTGCCGCTGCGTCCCAGTCAGGCGAAAGACTCAGACTGGAATTTCGGTGCGAACAAACTCCTCCCTTCGGTCTCCTCGGTATTGGCGTCGAGACTGAGGACGATGAGGGCACTATTGCCGGGACCAGCGCTGCTGACAATTCTGAACTTGTGACCAAAGTGCAGGAATTCGTCAGCGAGCTTGTAAAGAAAGACGAATTCTCCGGCGTCGTACTGATTGCTCAACATGCAAAACCCATCTTTGAAAAAGCGTACGGCTATGCTGACCGGGAGAAGCAAATCCTCAATCAGGAGAATTCCAAATTCAACCTCGGCTCCATCAACAAGAATTTCACAGCCCTGGCCATTCGTCAGTTGGCCGCGGTGGGCAAACTGTCGCTCGATGATCCCATCAAGAGGTATCTCCCAGATTATCCCAATGCGCAGGCTGCGGAAAAAGTAACGATTCAACATCTGCTCTCTATGACATCCGGTATCGGAGATATTTTCGGAGAGCGGTACGATAAAACCTCCAAAGAACAACTCCGATCACTCCGTGCTTTCCTTCCCTTGTTTGCCGACAAACCGCTCGAATTTGAACCCGGGACAAAATCGCAATACTCCAACGGCGGCTATATTCTGCTAGGTTTGATCATCGAAAAAGCTTCAGGAATGGACTATTATTCCTATGTCCGCGAAAACATCTTCAAGCCCGCGGGTATGGCCGACACGGAATCGTATGAAAAGGATGCCGCAGTTGTGAACCGTGCTGTTGGCTACACTCGTGAAGGCGGATCACTGCAAAGCAATTATTCGACATTGCCCGGCCGCGGGAGTTCCGCAGGCGGCGGATATTCAACTGCACGGGACCTCCTGAAATACACGCAGGCAATCAAGGAGGGAAAAATTGCAGTAGGCGAACCTCAAAAAGGTATTGGAATCGCCGGCGGTGCCCCGGGCATAAACGGTGTGCTCGAAAACAATCCGCAAAGCGGCTACTTCATCGTTGTCCTGGCGAACCTCGACCCACCAGCCGCACAAAACGTCGCGAGAAAAATCCGCTCGTTGCTACCGAAACCTTGACCGCGCCAGTTATGTTCGGATCCCTGAGGTTTCTCACTGACAGCATAAGGATTCACTACGGCACTTTACCAAACACGACGTACTATCTTCCTGAATACGCTGAAAATCAAAATGTGAAACAAGCAGTGATTTTTTCGGTGGGATTTCTCACTCCACGTTTGACATGCGAGCTCATTAATCTTCTGATGAACAGGAATGGACTGCCGCGCTGGATCCAAGGAGTCGGCGGCGGACTCTACCAGATCATGCGCTTCGACATGCCTGTGCAGTATCTCTGGGGACTAACCTATGCGGTATTTTCTCCTTCCCGAGGAAAAGCTGACTTTACCGGTCTTGTGCAAAGCCTGTTCACTGACCGTTTTTGGGATATCCCATTCTACGTTCGTGACGGGCATCCTCATTACCGTCGACCTTTTTCTCACGCGGAAAATCATTTATAGGAATTTTAACAGAGCTATCGGAAGCTAACTCGATCTACAAACAGGGCGTTCACTCACTCCCTCCACGCGACTCCAATCAAATCACCTACCCATCCCGTCAAAGCCAAAACATACGGCCAAATGAAATGTTGGCCACCTTTCGGTGAAAATGCACGAGCTTTTGCAAAGAATTCCCAAGTTCTTCCCATCGAAACCCCAAATCACTTTTTCTTGTCATATATTTGTAAGCCATCTGCGACAAATCAACGGACGAGGAAATCACACGGAACGGCATGAACCCTTTGGAGCTTCGGGATACCCTGCGACAACACCACCTCCAATCCTTCGGCTGGGCTCTTTGCTGTTGCCACAATAACCGTCACCAGGCCCAAGACGTGCTTCAGACGGTATATCTGAAAATCCTGGAGGGAAAGGCTTGCTTCGATGGAAGGTCGGCTTTTAAGACCTGGTTGTTTTCTGTCATTCGCAAAACCTCGGCCGATGAACAACGACGGTCGTTCTTTCGGAGGATGAAATTCAGCCCTCTTGAAGAGCACATCGAAGCTTATGAGACTGTCGAGGATGCAATGATTGGTTCCGAGCAGCTGGCGATTATTCAGAGCGCATTCACTCAGCTCCCGCAACGTCAAAGACAGGTTCTTCAGTTGGTGTTCTATCACGATCTGACCCTTCAAGAAACTGCTGGCGCGATGAGGATTTCCGTCGGTTCGGTTCGCAAGCACTATGAACGAGGAAAAAAGAAAATTCGCACAATCCTGGAGGAATCGCATGCATTCGTTGAACCAAGACCGGGACCATATCTCCATAGGGGAATTCTTCCGACTCCGGAAGCTGGAAGTTGAGCGGAATGCCCCCGCGTTTGAGACGCTTTGGAGCCAGGCACAGAGTCGAGCCAATGCTGTTCGCCGTCTGAGAGGCCCTCTTCGGATCGTCTGGGCCGCTGCGGCCGTTGCCGGGGCCGTAGCATTTGCCTTCCTACTCCCGATGTTGTCAAACCGGGAAACCGATCGCGTAAAGCTGGGCATCCTGGAATGGCAATCACCGACCGCAGTCTTGCTGCGTCCAATGAATGCGGAGTTTCTCACGGGCATGCCAAAACTCGGCAAACCGCTGTTCGATATGAAATTGAATAATCCAGAATCTCACTAAGGAGGTCTTATGAAAACAACTGTAATGTTGGTTCTTTTTAGCGTTCTCACAGCTTCGGCCTTGCAATCTCAACAGACCCAGCAGCCTCCGCCGAATGACCCCATCGGCGAACATTTATTCCCGCCCGAACTCATCATGCAGAACCAGAAAACCATCGGACTCAACGACGACCAGCGGAATTTCATCAAAACGGAAATGCAAAAAGCTCAAAGCCGTTTTACCGACGTGCAGTGGCAGTTGCAAAGCGAGGTCGAAACACTTTCGTCCATGCTAAAACAGGACAAAGTCGATGAACAGCAGGTGGTCACACAACTGGAAAAAGTCCTGAACCTGGAACGGGAAGTGAAACGAACTCAAATCACGCTTGTTATCCGAATAAAAAACAAGCTGAGTGTCGAACAGCAGATTCAGCTCCGGGAACTCAAGATCAAGATTCAGGCGCAATCTCAGGCGAGGGAGCGGGAGGGTAGGAAATTGATGGAAGAACGCTAAGCTTGAGCGCCAACAGGCGTTTGCTCGTCCGCAGCACGGTTTTCTTCATTGAACTTTCGTTGAAGAAGAATTGAACTTTCGTTGAAGAAGAATTGTGTAAAAAGTATTCAGCGAAATCACTCCGCTTTCGCATGCATTAAAAGCTTTTCATCGGTTCATGTGACCCTCCTCAAGAGATCATCAGCTTATCCCGTTGTATTTTATATGCATCCATCATCAACCTAAGGAGGGTTCTATGAGGACGTTTTTCTTTATCGCAGCGGGAAGTTTGATGCTGGCGCTTGCTGGTTGCGACAAATCAACCTCTCCGCAAAGCGACACCGGATTCATGCAGGTCAACATGGTTGACAGCCCGGCTGCCTATGACCAGGTCAATATTGTCGTGGACAGCGTTCAGGCGCATATCGCCATCGATGACAGCACAGCGGGATGGTTCACGCTGAGCAACACGCAGGCAACGTATGACCTGCTTGTCTACGTCAACGGAAATTTTGCTGTCATAGGAAGCGCAGAGCTTCCCGTTGGACGTTACTCGCAAATCCGTCTCTTCGTCGGCAGCGGCAGCAACGTTGTCGTCGATGGAGAGACGAAACCGTTGGTCATACCGAGCGGCGTTCAAAGCGGAGTTAAACTCAACATCGACGCCGTGATTTCAGCGGACGTAACGACAACGATCACGCTCGATTTCGACGCGAACCTTTCAATCGTGAAATCCGGCAATCCGACGGATCCGACGTACAGTCTCAAGCCGGTCATCCGGACATCCACAACTTCGTCAACAGGACTTATCGCCGGCGTCGTGGTACCGTCGTCCCCGCGACCCGTCATTTGGGCTACCAGCAACACGGGAGCGGTGATCTCATCCACAACGGACGCAAGCGGTGGTTTCAGGTTTGTGAACCTGGAACCGGGTACGTACACAATAAGAGTCACGTCTGATGAAGCTCTGTACGCCGACCGTGTGTTTGTCGGTGTGACGGTCAACGCCGAGGCAACTACCAACCTTGGTTCGATTACCCTGGAACGCAGGTAGCCGAATTCCTTCCGTATTCTGCAAGAAAGGCCGGGCCAAAACCCGGCCTTTTTTTGTTTCTTTCTTCCACGAAAAAACCCGTTCCCGTCTCCTGCATTTTCCCAAAAAATTAACTTGACAATGTGATATCTATATGATATCATTTGGCTATCACGATCAAACAAGGAGACTTTTATGCAAACCATAGTCGAAGCTCACGCAAAACGAATAAGCGGATATTTCGCGCTCTTCATAGAGTTCCTGCTCCTGGTGGCCAACGCCTGGCTCATTTACTACATGGCAAGCAATAGGGAACTTGTCTGGCTCTGGGTTGAGATTCCGCTGTTCATCCTTACCATCGTCTGTATGGTAGGGTTCTTTGTCGTCCAGCCGAATGAGGCCAGGGTGTTGGTTTTGTTTGGAAAATACATCGGCTCCGTCCGGACTGACGGCTTCTGGTGGGCTAACCCCTTTGCCATCAAAAAACACGTTTCGCTGCGGATCCGAAATTTCAACAGCGAGCAGATCAAGGTCAACGACCTTCACGGCAATCCAATCGAGATTGCAGCTGTCGTTGTATGGCGGGTCGTGGATTCCGCCCGTGCCCTCTTCGATGTTCAGAATTTCGAGGAATTCGTCGCTATTCAAAGTGAAACCGCCGTACGGGGTTTGGCCTCAGAGTATCCGTACGATGCCCAGGACGAGGAGCGTTCTTCTCTCCGCGGGAACCCACAGAAAATCGCCGACCACTTGAAACGCGAGGTCCAGACAAGGCTGGAGGTCGCAGGAGTAGAAATAACAGAGTCCCGGCTGACACATCTTGCGTACGCTCCGGAAATAGCTCAGGCGATGTTGCGGCGTCAGCAGGCACAGGCTATTATCGCAGCAAGACGTAAGATTGTCGAAGGAGCCGTCGGCATGGTGGACGATGCCCTCCGCTTGCTCAGTGAGCATAAAATCGTTGAGCTGGATGAGGAGAAAAAGGCAACGATGGTCAATAACCTGATGGTTGCGCTGGTCTCAGAATCCCCGGCTCAACCGATCATCAACGCCGGTACACTCTATCAATGACCGAAAAGAAGAAATTCCTTCTGCGGCTCGACGAAGACCTCTATACGTCTTTGGAAAAGTGGGCGGCGGACGATTTGCGCAGCGTCAACGCGCAAATCGAATTTCTTCTGACGGATGCGGCACGAAAGGCTGGACGCATGAAATCGCAAGACGAGAAAACATCTGCCTCAAAAAGAAAGGGACCCGGCCGATGAGGACAATTGTCTCTATGGTAGGCCGTGAACTGCAATGGATACAGCCAAGCATATTTCGGCGCAGTTATGAGCTTCGTTCGGCAGATATCCTCGTCGCCAAACTGGAGTGGCTGAAATTCTTCGGCATGGCCGCCCGGGGAGAAAGCGCAGAAGGCGCATGGATTTTCGATAAATCGGGCATCTGGAAACCGACTATTGCTGTCAGGAAACTTGAGGAAGAAACGCCCATAATAGCTTTCGTGGAAAAATGGTTCGGAAAGAAACAGCCGATCGTGCTTGCGGGCGGTGAAACACTGACGTTGCAGTCAGACCTTTTTGCCTGGAAATCGAGCTTAGTCACCGATACGGGCGAGCCGCTTCTCGTCGTAAAGCGGCACGGACTTTTTAGCAGTATGTACGATGTCGAGTTGCGGCGAAGAGGAGCTTCGTACCAGGAATTCCCCTGGCTCGTCCTTTTGACCTGGTACCTTGCTCTCTTGTCTCGCCGAAGGGCTCAGGCGGCCTCTTAAAGTATGGTTCTTTGTGCCGGAAAGAAAGAGGGGAGAAAAATCTCGCCTTTAAATCTGTTATCGATGAGAACCGTTGAGAATGTCGCGAACACTTTTCAGGAGAATATTTGGCGTGTACGGCTTTTGAATGAAATCCTTCACCCCTGATTTGAGGATCTCAGATTTTAAATCTGGTTCTAAATATCCGCTGGCGAGCACCATTTTGACGCCCTGGTTCCTGCTTTTCATTTCCAGGAAAAGATCGTAGCCGCTCAGTTTCGGCAGCCCCATGTCAGAAATTACCAGAGCGATTTCATCCGGCCTCGAAGAATAGATCTCAAGCGCTTGCCTTCCGTCTTTTGCTTCAATGACCTTGTATCCTTTTTCCTCCAAGGTCTCTTTCACGAGTTCCCTGAGAACATCCTCGTCTTCCACAACGAGAAGCGTTTCTGTGCCGCCTGGAACATCCGCAACCTCTTTTTGTTTCTCTCGTGTCGCATCAAATTCGGCTGAGGGTATTGGGAGATACACATGAAATGTCGTCCCTGCTTCTGGCGTGCTTTCTACTTCAATGTGGCCGCCGTGAGCCCCGATCACTCCATACACGACTGCCAGGCCTAACCCTGTACCCTTTCCCAATTCCTTGGTCGTGAAAAACGGCTCAAAGATGCGGCTCCGTGTAGCTTCATCCATGCCAAAACCGGTATCGCTGACACTGATGGAAACGTATTTCTCATCATGGACGTCCAGGAATCGTTTTTTCAGTTCGGCTCCTCGAATCACCTTGGTTGCGAACGACAGCGTTCCTCCCATGGGCATCGCGTCCCGCGCGTTGACCGACAGATTGAGCAATATCTGGTGAATCTGATTGGCATCTCCAATAATAGAAGGCATAGCCGGGTCGAGGTTTGCAGCTAAGTCTATAGTCCTCGGAAACGTCTCCCGCAAAAGTTTTATCAGTTCCTCGATCACTTCGTTGACCCGGACGGACTCCATTAACGTTTCGGATTTTCTCGCAAACGTCAGCAACTGTCTCACTAATCCTGTTCCCCGCTCGACCGCGGCAGAAATGGTTTTGGCGCTGTGGGCAAGCTTCTCCGGTTTCTCTCTGTACCGCTCAATGAGAGAGACATGGCCTAGAATCATGGCCAGTATGTTATTGAAGTCGTGGGCAATACCACCCGCAAGTGTGCCGATACTCTCGAGCTTGTGTGCCTGTCGAAGCTGCACTTCGAGCTTTTTCTGTTCCGTGATGTCGACATAGATTCCGTAGATGCCCACGAGTTCGTCATCGATCACGATCGGGTATCCCGTGATTCCCACATCGACCAAGCTTCCGTCTTTTCTCATTCGCTTCGTTTGACGTTGCACAACGCTGCGATTCTGCGGTAACTTTGATAGCTCCGTACCCTCCTCCTTCAGAAACGGCGGCACGACCAAATCATTGATCTTGCATCCCCCGATTTCGTCAATGGAGTATTGAAAGATTTCGTGGAATGCCCGGTTTGCCGTCAAGATCTTATCCTCGTTATCCAGCACGACAATGCCTGCGGGAGAGTTTTCAAATAGCTGTTGGAAGTAGGATCGTTGGAGTTGAAGCGCCTCCTGAGCACGTTTTTGTTCTGTGACATCATGAATAATACCGCGGAACGCAATAACCTTTCCTCGCTCACCCCACACGGGCGTCGCAGTCTCCAGAACTGTAAGGCGTTCCCCGTTTTTTCTTTTCAACGTCAACTCGTAATCTTTCACAAATCCTTTTTCCGCCAACTCCTTCTGATATTGTTCTCTGTCCTTCGGGTTGAAATACAGGTCGCCCGCTATGTCAATATTGAGGAGCTCCTCTTTCGAAGAATAACCGAACAGTTCAATTCCCGCGGCGTTGATTTCCTGGAATCTTCCTTCGGGGGTGCTGATGAACACGACATCCTTTGACTCTTCAAACAGGTTACGGTACCTCTCCTCAGCACTCTTGCGGGCCGTCACGTCGCTGAAGCTCCAGACGCGTCCCACCACCTTGCCGCCAACGGTCTGAGGCTGCGAATACCGCTCAAAAACCCTTCCGTCTTTGAACTCTAGAATGTCGGAACCATCGATTTCGGGGCTGTTGTACAATTCCTTCACACGCGAAAGGAATCCCTTCGGGTCTTTCAATTGGTCAAGCACGAAGTTCAAAAGGAGATTATCGTCGCGGCTGAGAGTGACCTCTTCAGGAATGCGCCACAATTCAAGGAACTTCTTATTGAAACTGGCAACCTTGCCTTCGATGTCCACGACGAGAATACCGTCCGCTGTGGATTCCAGCGTAGCGGTGAGCAAAGAAAGTGCATTTCTTAGGTTCTCTTCGGCTTGTTTGCGTTCGGACGCTTCTAACGCCAATGAAATCATATCAGAAACCGAAGCAGCAAATTCCTGTTCCTCGGGAGCCCATTCTCTCCGAGGGCCTGTATGCTCATGACAGAGGATACCCACCACTCGGCCATAGAGACGAATAGGAATATCCATCATGGAGGTAATTCCATACGAAACCAAATATTCTTCGGTGAATTCGCTTGTACAAGGATCGGTCCGCGCATCATGCGCTGCGATGGTTCGTTTTTCCTCCAATGCCTGAAAATATTTTGGGTAGCGGTCTGCTTGTAACCTAAGCCCTCGTTCGTGAACTTGTCTACTTTTGAAAAAGAGATCCTCACAAACAATTTCAGCGCGTTCCTCAGTAAATGACCACACACTGACGCGTTCTACGTTGAGTGTCCGTGAATCTATTTCAACGATCTTTTGACGAGCCGAGCTTAATTCAGAAAAGTCTACCTTGCCAATCTCAAGAAGAGCTCTTTGGTGTTGAATAATCTGCTCAGTTCTTTTTCTCTGTTTTTGTTCAACTTTCTTTCGCTCGCTGATGTCGGTGGCCACTCCACCAAGAGCAACTGGAGTTCCTTGTTCGTCACGAATGATATTCGTAGACAGCCTGATAGGGAATTCGGTTCCATCCTTTCGTCGATTAACGAGTTCTCCTTGCCAGCCGCCTTTGAGGGTTGCAGGAAGAATTTGAGCCGTCACTTCGTGAGGACTCTTTTCGGACCTCACGATACTGATGTGCTTGCCTATGAGTTCATGTTCCTGGAATCCATAAGTCCTCAGGAATGCCTCATTGATAAAGACTATATTGTCTTCCATGTCAGTGATGGTCACAGATTCGCTTATACTTCGGAGTGCGATAGCGAGTCGCCCTCGGGCTTCTTCTTCTTTTCTCCTGCTCGTTATGTCACGAGCCTGAACGCACACTGTCTTGTAGGTGCCGTCCGGCGACGGAATGGGGCTGATATGACCCAGGAACCAGAGTCGACCGCCCTGTACGTCCAGAGGATATTCAATCGTTTCCGGGCGTCCTGTTCTTAACACCTTTCGAAACACATACACAAACGGCTCTCCGATTTCTTTCCCCAACACTTCGGGAACGCGTCGTCCGAGCAATTGCGTCTTCGGAAGGGAGAGAAGACTCTCATCGGCCGTCCAGATATTCAAGTAGGTTCCTTCACCGTCAAACTCGAACACGATCTCATCGATCGATCCGACGAGAGAGCGAAGTCGCATCTCGCTGTAACGGAGCTCGTTTTCTGCCTGCCGACGTTCGGTGATATCTCTCGAGTTCACAACAATCCCTCGCACGGTTGGATGCAAAAGAAGATTCTTACCCGTCACATCGAGAAGCCGCCACGAGCCGTCCTTTCTGAGAAAGCGACATTCAAAGCTTGACGTGAAGTCGGGTATTTTTACACCCTCTTGCAGCAACTTCCGAATGCGGAACTTATCCTCGGGATGCAGGAATTGAAAGACATTTTTCCCAATGAGGTCCTTTTCTGAGTATCCCAACGACCGCATCACTGAAGGACTCTCGTAGAGAATTGTTCCCCACTCGTCCAGCATTGTAATGAAATCCGAACCGTTCTCGATGAGCGTCTGATAGAATTCCCTTGTATTCTCAGGGACATCCGACGTGTGTACGCTTCCCCTCCAGCGGAATATTCCTGATATGGCCGAACGAGCGGACAGCATCCGGTTGATGAGCCGATTCCCAATGGTATGGACAAGATTCATAGGAACCGGGGTTTCTTCGTATCAAAGATCGGGAACAACATAGCCCCCCAGTGTGGACGTGGGAATAGATAGGTTCTTTAAGGTACAGAACTGGGCACCAACAATCAAAACCCCGAAAATACAAAGGGCCATCTTTTTCACCGGTTTTTCATGCTTTTTTCGAAAATTAACTTGACCATGCCCGCGGAGAGAGCGGAGACGGCACATAGGTGTTCGATAGGTTCGGCATCTGGAAACCGACGATTGTCGTCAGGAAGCCCGAGGAAGAAACACCCATCCTCACCTTTGCGGAAAAATGGTTCGGCAAGAAGCATCCCCATCGTCGAACTGCGTTGCAGGGGAGCCTCATACGGTGAATTTCCCTGGATCGTCCTCCTCTTGTGGTGCCTGGTCCTCCTTGCGCGACGAAGGGCACATGCGCACGCGAGCTAAGACTCATTTGAGGTAAAATACCTACGGAGCTCTGCGGTAATTTGCGTACGCCGCCCCCGCAACTCATTGATGTATCAGCCCTTGAAGTGCATCTTCCTGTTCAACCTATTAGTTTTTTGACCCGCGTCACGAACTCGCTACCTATCGTATGAGAAATATTTTCCCTCTATGGGAAGATTCCTACGCAAAAAAGGCTTAGAAAGAGTTTACTTCGGAATGGCACCATAGTTGTGTAAATATGACCCGAACTTCATCAATCACGATTCGGGCGTCCCCCCATGAATTGGTTTGAGCCGAATTCACTTCAGCTAATTGTTTCCGATCTCAACGCAATCGCCGCAGACGCGTACAAACACCGTATTCGTCCTGTCAGCAAGAAAGGCGGCGGCGGTGCGTACAACACCAGCAAAGGCGGCTACGCATATGTGCTTCCTGCGAAGCTCGAAACCAACCGCCGCGCGCGGTTTGCTATTCAGGCCATCTCCGCTGATTTTATCCTGATTCAGGCCGTTTGTCTGACGGATGCCTCACTTTCCATCACCGCGATGGTGGACGACCGCGGAACTCTCCGCGAGCTGATGTATCCGGGCAAGCCGGCGACTCCTCCGGCACCGCAAGAAGTCGAGCGCATCAGCGTTAACGCTCCACGCACAGTCACCAAGGTATTCGGAGACCTTTGATGACAACTTTCATTCTTTTCTTGCTTGGGTTTTTCCTGTACGCATTGGTGCTTGTCGGCTTTATCCTTTTTTTCAAGCTGATCCACGAATGCGATAATGCCTTGCGAAAGATGCTGAACAAGGAACACCTTAGAAAATTCTCCCGCAAAAGAAAACCAAAAAGAAGCTTCAGTCCAGCAAGAGCGTAGGTCGCCCCCCGCGTTCTTCGTCCCGCTTCCTGGGTTGACCCGAGAGGTTCGATTCGGGAGGCGGGAACTTCTCTTATTCATGCACGTTCCGTTTTCCGATCCCAAGCTTGCATTTCTTCCACATTTCCTCTATTCTCATGAAAATCACTTTTTATCATTTCACAACAACGGAGATCCACAATGGGCTTTTTGCAGAAAGACGCATTTCTAAGTCTAAGTTGCTTTCTTTCGATTGCTGTTGCCCAAAATCCGGATCCCCTCGAAGCCAGGGCATACAAGTTAGCCCAGGAGTTCATCATCATCGACACGCATATCGATGTCCCGTACCGACTCCGGGAACGTTGGGAGGATATTTCTCAGCGCACGGAGTATGGTGAATTCGATTTTATACGTGCCAAGGCGGGCGGGCTCAACGCACCGTTCATGTCCATCTATGTGCCGGCGGCGAGGGAAAACAACGGAGCAAAATCCGTTGCAGACAGTTTGATCGATATGGTTGAGAATTTTGTTCAACGATGGCCTCTGAAGTTCGCACTTTCCAAATCCACTGACGACATCACCAGCCAGTTCGACGAGGGAAAAGTATCCCTTTGCATGGGAATGGAAAACGGATCACCGGTGGAGGAGAAACTCGAGAACGTGAGACATTTCTACAATCGGGGCATCCGTTACATAACGCTTACGCACGGAAAGGATAACCACATCGGGGACTCTTCGTATGACACAACGAGAACGTGGAAGGGACTGAGCCCGTTTGGCAAACAGGTTGTGGCAGAGATGAATCGGCTGGGCATGATGGTGGACATCTCGCACGTTTCTGACGATGTCTTTTTTCAGGTGATGGAGATTTCAAAAGCGCCGGTCATCGCCTCTCACTCTTCCTGCCGGGCCTTCACGCCAGGATGGCAACGAAATATCTCCGACGACATGATTAAAGAGCTTGCAAAAAACGGTGGCGTGGTCATGATAAATTTCGGCCGGTCATTTCTCAACGCCGAATTTCAAAAGAAGGAGATCAAAATCTGGGAACACTTTGCCGCCCATAAGCTTCAGGGCAGCGAACCGGAGGCCATTGAGTTTGTGAAGAAATACTGGGCGGAGAATCCTCCGCCGGAGATCACCGCTCTCGACGTGGCAAAGCACATCGACTATATCGTCAAGCTTGTCGGTGCTGACTATGTGGGCTTCGGCTCCGATTTTGACGGCGTAGGAGGTTCCCTTCCTGTCGACCTGAAAGATGTTTCGCAGTATCCAAACTTGATTTATGAGCTCTTGAAAATGGGCTACTCCGACGGGGACATTCAGAAGATCTGCGGCGGAAATTTGCTTCGAGTGTGGTCACAAGTAGAAAAGAAAGCCAGGGAATTGCGGAATGCAAAAAAGTAGAAGAATCGTGATAAAATCTCTCCTCGCTTCCCTCCTTCTTGTTTCGCTGGCTATCTCACAGCCTAAAAAACTTAAAGTCTACATATCCGTCGATATGGAAGGCATAGCCGGAGTCGTCAGCGATGACCAGCTCGGTCCCGGCTCGTTTGAATACGAGCGTTTTCGTCAGTTCATGACGAAAGAAGCTCTTGCGGCCGTCAATGCGGCAAAAGAAGCGGGGGCGTCGGAAATTCTCGTAAGCGATTCACACGGCAACGGGGAGAACTTGCTCATCGAACAGTTTCCAAAGGATGTTCGAATTATTCGCTCCTGGCCTCGCCGCCTTGGAATGATGGCCGGAATTGACGCAACATTCGATGCCGCAATCTTCATCGGCTACCACTCCTCGACAAACAACCTTAAAGGAGTGCGCGCACATACTTTTTCGAGCGCCCGTCTCACGCGTGTGGCTCTGAACGGCACGAATGTTACTGAAGGCGCGTGGAACGCGGCGGTTGCAGGTCATTTCGGCGTCCCCGCGGTGATGATCTCCGGAGACGATGCCGCCATTGGAGAAGTTCGAAGCCTGGTAGGAAATATCGAGGGAGCAGAAGTCAAGAACAGCCTCAGTTTTCACTCCGCCAATACGATGACGCCCGAGGCGGCCCAGGAATTAATAGCGCAAAAAGTGAAGACGGCTTTAGGCAGGCTCAAGGACTTCAAACTGTACAAAGTTAAAACCCCTGTGATCTTGGAAATGGGGTTCAAACATTACCGGCCGGTGGAAGTTCTCACATATCTAAAAGGCGTTGAGCGAATCGATTCTCACACTATCCGCTATGTGGGAAAAGATATGCTCGAAGTTGCGGATTTTCAACTCTTCGTGACCAGTTACAGCTTCAGCCTGGAACCGTAATCTTGCTTTCTGGGAACGTTATGGAGTCGTCAGCCGGGTTTTCCCCGAGCCATCTGCGTTCATGACCCAAAGCGCTCCATCCCCGTACGTCGTGCGCGTATAGACAATCCTATTGCCGTCGGGGCTCCATGAAGCAAAATCGCCTCCGTCTTGCGTAAGCTGCTGAGCACCGCCGCTTACGATGTCGACTTTCCATATTTGTGTTATGCCGCTAAACGGCGTCAGGCTAAAGACTACCTCAGACCCTCCGGGGCTTATCTTTGGAAAATCGCAATACCCTCCGCCGCTGACAGTAGAAAGTTGTCGGACCGTTCCCGAATCTCTGTGGACGGCATAAAAAGTGGAAACGGTTCCGCCGCCCGAGGTTGCCATCATGACTACTTCGGTGCCGTTCGGATGCCAGGAGGGATGATCGCCGAATTCGTTCAAAAGACGGAGAGAATCAGTTTCAACCTCTAATAACCAGACCCCGTCGCGAAAGAACGCTATTGTCCTCCCGTCGCTCGACCACGAGGGCCGCGCATCGCCGCCGCCGTCTGTGAGCTGCTGTGCAGAATCGCCCGTTGCCTTGACTTTCCAAATATCCAGCTGTCGTGAAAAAGCGAGCCACTTTGAATCCGCAGACCACGTTGGCCCTCCGACTGCGCCAGCAAAAACCACACGGAGGTCTGAACCAGACGAATCAACTGCATAAATTCCCTGTGTGTTGTTAATGCTGGCCAAAAAGGCGAACGTTGCTCCGTCGGGCGACCACACCGCCCAGTAATGAGCATAACTCACCTGAATCTGCTCGGGGCCCGGCGGGGGATCGCAGTTGACCGCGGTGAACGCCAGAATCACTCCGACGATCATATGAACGGGAAAAGTACGGTTTCTATTCATCATCTCGGTAGTCAAAGTAGGAGTTTCTTTGAAATCTGTCAACTTTGTGAAAGGCTTGAAACCATGACGAAATCTGTTTTCGCTTTATCAATGCTCGTTTGGTGTTGGGCTCCATCTCTTTCGCAGGAAACAATTCGACCACGCCTGGAAGACCTTGGAGTTGAAATTGGTGTTTTCAAGAGAGGAAATCTCAATGCCATCACCGACGTAACGGGAGTCCGAGTTGGACATGTGACCATCGTGCAGGGTGAAGACATTCGCACGGGCGTTACTGCAATCGTTCCGCACAACGGCAATCTGTTCCAGGAAAAAGTACCGGCTGCCATTTTTGTCGGAAACGGATTTGGCAAGCTTCTGGGGGCCACACAGGTTGAGGAACTCGGTACTGTTGAAACACCCATCCTTCTCACGAACACACTAAACGTCTGGGAAGTTGCAAGCGGGATTGTGCAGTACATATTGTCTCTCTCCGGCAACGAAAATGTCCGCTCCGTCAATCCAGTTGTAGGAGAAACAAACGATGGATTTCTCAACGACATTCGCGGCCGGCATGTGAAGCGAGAGGGCGCTGTGGAGGCCATTCGGAAGGCAACATCCGGCCCTGTGGAAGAGGGTTGTGTCGGAGCCGGGACGGGAACAACCTGTTTTGGATGGAAAGGCGGGATCGGAACAAGTTCGAGAATTCTTCCTCCAACGATGGGCGGGTTTACGGTTGGAGCGCTCGTGCAGACAAACTTCGGAGGCGTGCTTGATTTTGCGGGAGTTCCAGTCGGAAAGGAGCTCGGCCGTTACGCTTTCAAAGATGGCCTCAAATACACGGGCGATGGATCGTGCATGATTGTGGTTGCGACGGATGCACCTCTGATAAGCGCCCAGCTCAAACGGGTCGCAAAGCGGGCGGCTCTTGCACTAGGTCGAACGGGTTCTGCGATGCACCACGGGAGCGGCGATTATGTCATCGCTTTCTCAACGTCGACCGACATGCGGTTTCTGCCAAATGTCGAGCGTATTGCACCTTCTGTGAGATTCAAGGATGAAGAGCTTTCATCCCTGTTTCAGGCGACGATGGAAGCAACGGAAGAAGCCATTTACAATTCTTTGCTAAAAGCGACAACGATGAAGGGATTTCAGGGGCGTGAAGTTGAAGCGTTGCCGATCGACAGTTTAAAAATGGTCCTGAGAAAATACGGGCGAATTCCCTAGGGGCAGCAGCTCAACTGGCAGTTACTCTTTCCTTCTCCATCGTCTCGACAAACTGAGAAAACAAATAGTCGCTGTCATGCGGGCCTGGTGAGGCTTCGGGATGGTACTGGACGCAGAACACAGGTAATTCGCGGTGCCGGAATCCTTCGTTGGTCCCGTCATTCAGGTTGACGTGGGTAATTTCAATTTGCGACGGATCCAGTGAATCCGGGTCGACGGCAAAACCGTGATTTTGCGAAGTAATCTCAATGTCCCCCGTTAAGAGGTTTTTTACTGGATGATTTGCTCCGCGGTGGCCGAATTTCAACTTAAAGGTTTTCCCTCCGAGTGCGAGCCCAAGGAGTTGGTGGCCGAGGCAGATACCGAAAATTGGCTTTTTACTAACGAGCTTTTTGATGTTCTGAATGGCATACTTCACAGCTGCCGGATCGCCGGGGCCGTTTGAAAGAAATATGCCGTCAGGGTCCATTTCCAACACCTCGTCTGCAGAACAGGAAGCCGGGACAACTGTGAGATTACAACCATATGAAGTGAGCCGCCTCAAAATATTCTGCTTTACGCCGTAATCATACACCACGACATCCCATCGCTTTCCGTTCAGCTTGGTCCTTGCCCGGGGCGCCAGGGCAAACGGTGTCTTGTCAACCTGTTCCCACGTGTACCGCTGCTGTGTCGTGACCACGGTTACGAGGTCCCGACCCGACATCTCCGGAGATTTTCGCGTCTTCGAGACAAGAGTGTCGTCATCCATTTCCTTTACTGAAATTATTCCCCGCATTGCTCCCGTCGTCCGGATAATCCTCGTCAACATGCGGGTGTCAATGCCCTGGATGCCCATGATTGCATGCTGGGCAAGCCAGTCTCCAAGGCTCGACTTCGCCCGGAAATTACTGTAGAAATCGAAATACTCTTTGACGACAAACCCGGCAACCTGCGGCCTGACAGATTCGAGGTCTTCAAAATTGATCCCGTAGTTGCCAATGAGAGGGTAGGTCATGGTGACGATCTGGCCGGCGTATGACGGGTCGGTGAGAATCTCCTGGTAACCGGTCATGCTTGTATTGAAGACAACTTCGCCCGTCACTTCAGAAGCCGAACCAAAAGCTTCTCCGGTGAACACTATTCCGTTTTCGAGCGCGAGTTTTGCCTTCATTGCGGTTGAAAGATAGGAAGATTACAAAGTTAAATCAATGATGATGAAGCTTTCGCGCAAATCTTGTTCCCTCTGATTTTTTTCGTGGCGACGCGGCACGTGAATTTCTTTTCATCAAATACGCGGAGGTTGCTCAACGCCTCTCAAATTGTGGCGCACAGTTTTCCACTTGTCGATCCGTCGGAATCCAGGAGCGTCACACGCCAATAGTTCGTATTCAGGTCTTCACGGCCTTTGAAGTCCATAAAAAGCCCGGGTCTTAAGAAAATCCCTCCCGTTGACATACGGCGCAAAAATCCATATATTTCATAGGATTTTTGAGGATTTGCAATGGTTTCTACTGAAAATAAAACACCACTGAACGAGCGGGAACAGAGCGTTCTCAGGCACGTCGTCTACAATTACATCCAGACAGCCGTTCCCGTGGGCTCGAGGTACATCTCAAAGCACTTTGAGGACCACCTCAGTCCGGCCACTATCCGCAATGTCATGGCGGACCTTGAAGAAAGGGGCATGCTTTCGCATCCGCACACGTCGGCAGGGCGCGTTCCTACTGACCTGGGCTACAGGTATTACGTCGATTACCTCATGGAGATCAAGGAATTGACGTCCAGGCAGCGTGAAGAAATCGATCAACAGCTCAATGGCAACATCGACCCCTCGGAAATGCTTCGGGAATCTTCCCGGTTGTTGGGCAAAATTTCCAGACAACTAAGTGTCGTAACGTCGCCGCAAATGGGCTCCGGTGTTTTTGAGAAAGCCGAACTTATTCCTCTTTCTGGCTCAAAATTGCTCGTGGTCATCTCAGTCCGGTCCGGTTTGGTCCGGACAATCATGCTCGAAGTGGGCGCGGAGATTCAGAGACACACGCTTGACGATATCAGCAGGATCCTTAATGAGCGCCTCAATGGCCGAACACTCCAGGAAATCCGGGATACGTTTAGCGATAGAATGAAAGAGTTCCAGGACGAAAAAACAGGATTGATCAGGTTGTTCATCGATTCTGTCGACCAGCTCTTCATCGATGTGAAAGACCGGGAGAGAATTCACATTGCCGGCGCTCAAAACATCATCGACCAGCCTGAATTCATCTCGCCAAAGAACTTCCGCAGCGTGGTGGAGATGGTCGAAAACGAAGACATCATCGTTCACCTGCTCGAAAAACATGACGAATTCCAGAAAGACTTTGTCATCACGATCGGCAATGAAAACGACGAAGAGAAAGCAAAAAACTATGGCATCGTGACTGCGACGTATGAGCTCGAGGGAGTGACGGGAAGGGTTGGCGTCATCGGCCCGAAAAGAATGGATTATTCGAAACTCGTGCCACTGGTCGACCATGTCGCTAAATCGATTGCAAAAATGCTGGCGGGGTAGTATGGACGAGAAAGACACACAGCCAACGGAAAACGCGGCGAAAGAGGACAAAGCAACGCAACCTGAAACCGACGAATTCACCAAAAAGCTTGCGGAGACAGAGCAACAGGTAGCTCAGTATAAAGATTTGCTTCTTCGAAAAGCGGCGGAATTTGAGAATTACAAAAAGCGCATCGAAAATGAATCCGCGGCCATCGTCAGGTTTGCCAACGAAGACCTGATCACGGAAATCCTGCCGGTGCTGGACGACCTCGAACGGTCGCTGAAATCCGCGAGGGAGCACAAAAACACTGACGTCCTTTATCGCGGGATTGAACTCATACACCAGAAACTCCTCAAAACGCTGCAGGGGCAGGGGTTGAAGTCTTTTGAGACCGTGGGTAAAGAGTTCGACGTCCACTACCATGATGCGTTGATGCAGGCCCAGCGAAACGACGTCCCCCCTCACACCATCCTCGAGGAAGTCGAAAAAGGCTACATGCTGAACGACAAGGTTATTCGCCATGCCAAAGTGGTCGTCTCAGCCGCACCGCATGAACAACCCGGACCTCGGCACGAAGAGAAGCAGCCCGGCGATGACCATCAGGATTCTTCAAAAGACTGAGCAGCGCGTATGACGAAACGGGATTTCTATGAAGTGCTCGGCGTTCCGCGCAACGCATCCCTCGACGAAATCAAGAAAGCCTACCGCCAGCTGGCGTTGAAGTACCATCCGGACCGCAATCCCGGGAACAAAGAAGCGGAGGAACGATTCAAAGAAGCCGCAGAGGCGTACGAGGTTCTCGGAGACGCGGACAAGCGCCGCAGCTACGACCAGTACGGACACGAGGGCCTTCGCGGGACTAATTTCAGGGAATTCCACGACATCAACGATATTTTTTCGAGCTTCGGCGATATCTTTGGCGGAGGCTTTGGCGGCGGTATCTTTGATGAAGTGTTCGGCGGACGATCGCAGACGCGTCGGTCGCGGGGCGGCCATCAGGGAATCCCCGGGTCTGACCTCCGCGTGACGTTGCGGCTGACACTCGAAGAAATTGCCGTGGGCACCGAGAAGAAAATCAAAGTAAAACGTCAGAAGAAATGCGATGTCTGCAACGGGTCGGGGGCGAAATCGAGCAGTGGAAAAGCGACGTGCCCCCAATGCGGCGGGACGGGCGAACTTCGGCAAGTGTCGCGCTCAATGTTCGGGCAGTTCGTCAATATCTCAACCTGTCCAACCTGCGAGGGAGAAGGAAAAATAATCAAAGAACCGTGCGGCACCTGCCGGGGAGAGGGACGGGTGCAGGGAGAATCGACGATCAGAGTCAACGTCCCGGCGGGTGTTTCAGCGGGGAACTACATTCCTCTGCATGGCCAGGGCAATGCCGGGAGGCGGGGCGGGCCGGCGGGCGACCTTCTCGTTGTCATCGAGGAAGAACAACACGAGCATTTTACCCGCAACGGCGACGACATCATATACGACCTGTTGATCAGTTTCCCTACGGCAACGCTCGGCGGAGATGTCGAGATTCCCACGCTGACGGGGAGGGCAAAATTGACGATCGAACCTGGCACTCCTGCCGGACGCTTGCTCCGCATGCGAGAGCGGGGTATTCCCCATTTGAACAGCTACGGCCGCGGCGACCAACTTGTCCGCGTCAATATCTGGGTCCCTTCCCGCCTGACCGCCGAGGAGAAACAGCTCCTTCGCGACCTCTCGGGTTCCGAGCACATCAATCCGACGGAAGAAGACCGGCGTATGAATGGCAAATCCTTCTTCGGAAAGATCAAGGACGTTTTCTCCTAAGCCAATGCTCAAACGTCTGAGCGAATGGCTTGCGCTGACAACATCCGAACGAAACGTCATCCTGTTTCTCGTCGGCACGTTCCTTCTTGGCCTGGGAATTCGTTTTTACCAGGAGACTTTCCTCCCCCAGCCTGAATTCGACTACCGGATTTCCGACAGCACATTTGCCGCTCTGAGCTCTTCTTCTGAAATCGACGAAGAAACAGACGAAAGCGCCGGCGAAGCCAAAGTCGACATCAACAGCGCATCGAAAACAGAACTGATGAAACTCCCCGGCATCGGGGAGGTGCTCGCCGCACGCATCCTTGCCTACCGAAATTCTTCAGGACCGTTTCGATCCGTCCTCGATTTGAAGAAAGTGAAAGGCATCAGCGCAAAAAAATACGAGCAAATCAAAAACCTAATTGCTGTGAAGGAGATGCCCTAAATGTGTCGGGTTGTATCCGAACGAAATAATTCGTATTTAGCTACCAATCATCGTCCACAAAACCTGACTCCATGATGTCCGCACGTTATCTCGGTGTTTCCTTCTTCAAAGGGCGAATCCAGCTTGCCGAAGTGGAACATGCGAAGTCCATCCAGCTGACGACACTGGCGGAGCGGGAGACGGCCCTCGATTTTGCCCAGGCCGGGATCAACCTCGGGCCTGACCACCCTCAGTTAAATACGTTTGTCAAAGAGCTTGGCGAGACGATCAAACAAAACAAAATCAGCACCGCACACATTTCATTCGCTCTTCCGACAGATCCCGTCTTTATCAATATTATTCCGGTCGACAGCTCACTCAAAGGGCCGGACCTGAGTCAGTATATTCAGTGGGAGGTCGACCAGTATTTCCCCAACGTCCCTCCAAAAGATTTTTTGACAACGTCGCATCCACTGCCCGAGACCGGCAGCCATGTCAAACAACTTTTTGTTGTCTGTGTGCGGCGCGGGATGGTGGGATTCCTCCAGAGAGCCACGACGGAGCTCAAGCTGAAGCTTCACCTGATCGACATTGACCATTTCAGTACCGAGAAAACCCTTTTTCAGAATTATCCGGAAGTCAGCGACCACCCTGTTGCCCTGGTTGGGATCCGTTACGGCGGGGTTGATGCCAGCCTTGTTCTCGACGGTTCCATGATTGATTATCGTGCTTTTGTGGCCAATTCGCAGGAGGATGTGAAGAAAGCAATTCAAAACTACCTGAAGTATCTGAAGGAGCGCAACAGCGTCAAGGCGCCAAGTGCAATGTTTCTTCACGGCAATGAAGTCACTGCCGAGCTGCCCAAAACGCTTCATAAGGAAACGGGAGTTCAGTGTGTTGCCCTCAACGCTGTCCGTAAGCTTGCCGCGAGCGGCAAGCTGTACAAACCGTTCGTTCAGGAGAGCTACCGGTTTGCTGCCGCCATCGGACTGGCGCTGCGAAAGGCATGATGAGAATCATCGCCGGGGAGTACCGGGGTCGCATTCTGTCAAGCTTGAGTGGTCTGGCAGTGCGTCCCACGACGGACAGAGTACGACAGACGGTCTTCGATATTTTGTCGACAAGGATGGATTTTGAAGGTATCAGGGTTTTGGATTTGTTCTCGGGGAGCGGCAGCCTGGGTCTTGAGGCCGTCAGCCGCGGGGCGGGGACCGTTACCATGGTCGACAATTCCCGCAAATCCCTGGCCATTGCCGAAAAGAACGCCAGGATACTCGGCTGTGCCTCGCAATGTACTTTCTATCAGGCTGATGTTTTCTGGTATCTGCGGAATACCCGCCAGGAGTTTGACCTCGTCTTCGCGGACCCGCCGTTCAAACTCGACACGATAGGCGAAATACCCGAGCGCACGTACGAATCCTCGGTGCTCAAACCGGGGAGATACTTCGTTATGGAGCATGGTAAATCGTCGACCGTCGGGCTCAACACAGGTCATTTCGAGATTATGAAAAAAACCTTCGGCCAGACAATGGTTCTCATCATGAAGAAATTCGCTTGGTCATGACGATTGCCATTTACCCAGGTACGTTCGACCCCTTTACCAACGGCCATCTTGACATCGTTCAACGTGCCCTGAGGTTGTTCGATAAGGTCATCGTCACCGTTGCGCGAAATTCCTCCAAGAATCCGATGTTCAGTGAAAAAGAACGCCTGAAACTCATCCAGGAGTCGGTCAAAGGCATGAAGAATGTCGATGTTGAGCTGTTCGACGGGCTTCTCGTCGATTACGCGCGCGAGAAGAAAGCGACGGCAATCGTCCGGGGCTTGCGCGCCATTTCGGATTTCGAGTACGAGCTGCAAATGGCTCTTATGAACCGCAAACTCAATAACGCGTTCGAGACGGTGTTTCTCATGCCGAACGAAAAATATACGTACCTGAATTCGAACATTGTGCGGGAGATTGCCCGGCTCGGAGGAAACGTCAGCGAGTTTGTCCCTTCGGTGGTAAATAACGCCCTTCGACAGAAATTGAAAAAGTAATCATGCGACCGTTATCGAAGAAACTCTCCGCCATCGAACGATCCCAAACGATGATGCTCTTTGCCCGTGCGAAGAAGATGAAAGCAGACGGCATCGACGTCGTGAGCCTGACGGCCGGCGAGCCTGATTTTCCCACACCGCAAACAATTAAAGACGCCGCCATCAAGGCGATCAACGAGAACTTTACCAAATACACAGCGAACCAGGGCATTCCCGAATTGTTGAAAGCCGTGGCGGAGAAGTTTCAACGGGACAACAACCTGCGCTTTGAGCCGTCTCAGATACTCGTTTCCTCGGGAGCAAAACATTCTCTCTACAACTCTCTGCAGGCGATCTGCAACCGGGGAGACGAAGTGGTCATTCCCGCTCCGTACTGGGTGAGCTATCCGGAAATGACAAAGCTCGTGGACGCTGTTCCCGTCATCGTAAAAACCTCCCCAGCGAATCAGTTTAAGATGACGCCCTCCCAGCTCAAAAAAGCGATCACGAGGAAAACAAAGGCAATGATCTTGTGTTCACCCTCCAATCCGACAGGGGCCGTGTATACAAAGGAGGAGATTCTTGCGATTGCTGACGTGGTGGAATCATCCGGCATCTATGTCATCTCGGACGAGATCTACGAAAAAGTCGTCTACGACGGATTGAAGCATTTCAGCATTGGGTCTGTCGAAAGCGTGCGCGACCAGGTTATTACAGTGAACGGCGTGTCAAAAGCATATTCTATGACGGGATGGAGAATCGGTTTCCTCGGTGCTCGCGGGGATATCACGGAGGCTGCTGACAAAGTTCAGAGTCAGATAACCTCGAACGCCAACGCAATTGCACAAAAGGCCGCCTATGCCGCCCTCTGCGGAAATCTCGACGGAGAAGTGAGCGCGATGGTAACGGAATTCGACCGACGCAGACATTTTTTGGTTTCAGAGTTTCAAAAGATCGCCGGGCTGGAATTCATTTACCCGCGCGGGGCGTTCTATATTTTCGCAAACGTGAGAAATTTTCTCAACAAATCCGCAAACGGCTCAAGGATCAAAACGGCCGACGACCTCTGTGAACACCTTTTGACAAAACACCTTGTCGCGACTGTGCCGGGGTCGGGTTTCGGGGCAAAGGATTGGGTGCGCATGTCGTACGCCTGCTCCATGGCCGACCTCCAAAAAGCTGTCGAACGACTCCATCGCGCCCTCGGAGAACTCTCGTAACAACCCATGCCAACGTACGATTATCGATGCAAGGAGTGCGGACATGCTTTTGAAGAATTGCAGTCCATGACTGCCGAACCGCTCATCGTCTGCCCGAACTGCGGTAAGCCGTCGCTCAAGCGGCTTATGACAGGCGGGTCGGGGATGATCTTCAAGGGAAGCGGTTTCTATCTGACGGATTACAAAAAAACCGGTTCGGAAACGAAATCGACTGAAAAGCCTGCACCCTCAAGCGGACAAGCCGAGACAAAAAAGGATTCTCCGGCGCCCGCCGATTCCGCCAAGCCCAAAAAGGGTGATTCCTAGAATCTTCAGGACCTCCGCGAACTTTTTTCCGGATTTCCTCAAAAAAAAGGGTTTGACACTCTTGTGTCAGACCCTTTTTAATACCAAGTCGTGATCAAAAACACAGACGATTGAAATCAGATGCGACGGAGTATGCGAGAAGGCAATTAGGAAAATTTATAATACTGCGGCGGCCGTTTTAACGAGAGACAGAGTCGGCGGGGTTTAGATGTCGTTTGCATCAAAACCTGATCTTCTCAGGATGGTACGAGCTTTCTCGGCGATTTCCCTTGTGGCAAACGACAGCCTGAACGTTCCTCCATTCCCCTCGCGCACTTTCACAAGCTCCACGTCGTTGATATTCAACCGGGCACGCGCAAGAGCTCCGGTCAGTTGTGCCAACACACCGGGCCTGTCTTTGACGAAGACAAAAACATCAATCAAAGGATGGAGAAAGCCCTTCATGTTTTTCGGAACGGTGTTTCTGAGACGCCTCGATGCAGCAAAACTGTTTTGCAACTTGCCGGCATCCACATGCCTGGCATAACGTTGAAGTTCGCCGATGAACATTCTAAGCGAAGCCTTGATTTCTCGACTGTTGAATCGCAGGATATCGGCCCACATCGCGTACGGACTGGAGGCGATTCTTGTCATGTCGCGGAAGCCGCCAGCGGCAAGCCTTAGATGTTTTCTCGCGACAGGATGCTTACGGCCGGCGACATTCATTAGTGCAACCGCTGCCAGCTGTGGCAGGTGGCTCAGCGCAGAAGCTACGCCATCATGATCATGGCTTTCCATTAAAAGCACGCGCGCACCGAGATCCTTGAGGAATATGGACAGCCTTTGAAGGTGAGTTCTGTTGGTTTTCGTCGCTGGCGTCAAAACCCAACACGCGTTCTCAAAGAGCAAGGGATGTGCCCCTTCGATCCCCGACAATTCTCCTCCGGCCATGGGATGGCCGCCTATAAAATTTCCGCCGGGAAAAAGCTTTTCGCCAATCCTCATCACTGCGGATTTCACACTTCCAACATCAGTGACGGTGGTAGAGGCTGAACTATGTTTTGCAACAAGCGGGAGGATTTTCGTAATGCCTGAAAGCGGCGTGGCCAGGACAATGAGGTCGGATGCTGCTATCGTTCCTTTCATGGCCGGATAGCCTTTGTCAATTGCGCCGCGTTTCTTTGCGCGCCTGAGTACTTCGGGCCTGTCAATTCCAGTAATTTCTGCGGACGGATACTTCCGTTTGATGGCAAGTCCGAGTGAGCCGCCAATGAGGCCCACGCCAATGATGGTAACACGCCTGAAGGGAGAGGAATTAATTTTCATGATCGTGGAAGCTGCGAAATCCTTCCGAAGAACTTACTTCGATCTCGAAATCCTTCGGAAGGACTATGCGATCGTTCGTCCGATTGCTTCGGCGATGATCCGAACTTCCCTCATCAGTTGCGCAAACTGGTCGGGAAACAGCGACTGGGCTCCATCCGATTTAGCATGGTCGGGGTCGTGGTGCACTTCCACCAAAATCCCGTCAGCGCCGGCGGCGACAGCCGCCCGGGCCATGGGAATAACCTTATCGCGAATGCCGATTGCGTGTGAAGGGTCTGCGAGAATGGGCAAATGACTTTTTTTCTTGATGACAGGAATGGCTCCGATATCCATGGTATTGCGCGTCGCCGTTTCAAACGTGCGAATGCCGCGCTCACAAAGGATGACCTGCTGGTTGCCCCCGGATAGAATGTATTCAGCCGACATCAGCCATTCTTCTATCGTCGCGGCCATGCCCCGTTTCAACAGAACGGGCTTCGACGCTTTCCCCAGTTCTTTCAAGAAGGTAAAATTCTGCATGTTGCGGGCGCCGACCTGAAGGATGTCGGTATACTTTTCCACAAGCGAGATCTGGCTTTTGTCCATTACCTCTGTGATGACTTTAAGCTGGAAACTGTCCGCGGCAGAACGAAGCAGTTTGAGTCCTTCTTCGCCGAGTCCTTGAAACGAATATGGCGACGTTCGGGGTTTAAAAGCACCGCCGCGCAGCACTCGGGCGCCGGCTTTCGAAACTTTTTCGGCAATGGTATGGATCTGCGTTTCGTTTTCAACGGAACACGGGCCCGCCATGATCACAACCTGGTCTCCGCCAATTTTCACTCCCCCCACATCAAAGACCGACCCATCGCGCTTAAAAGCGTGGCTGGCGAGCTTGTACGGCTCGGTAATGCGAACGACTTCTGCCACTCCCGGAAGGAGCTCGATCTGCCTGTGGTCAAACTCAGGCTGAACCCCAATTGCGCCAAGAACTGTGTGCTGGACACCGGTAGAACGGTGGACATCAAAACCGTGCTCGTGCAGGACTTTGATGATGTTTTCTATTTGCTTTTCAGTTGCTCCGGCTTCAGTGACGACGACCATAAGATTTTAGATCGCAGATTGTGGATTGAAGATTTAATTGTATCGGTCAAGCTTGAATTTCTCGCCGAGGTAAAGCTTCCTCGCCTCCGCATCGTTCGCAAGAAAGTCGGCCGTCCCCGATTTCAGGATTTTCCCCTCAAACAGAAGGTATGAGCGATTGGTGATGGAGAGTGTTTCGTGGACATTATGGTCTGTGATGAGCACTCCGATGTTCTTTTCCTTCAACTTCGTGACGATTCTCATGATTTCTTCAACGGCAATCGGGTCGATGCCCGCAAACGGTTCATCCAGAAGCATGAATTTGGGGTCGAGGGCAAGCGCGCGGGCAATTTCCGTCCTGCGCCTTTCGCCGCCCGAAAGAACGTATCCGGGGCTCTTTGCGACATGTTGAAGCCCAAAATCCTCCAGCAGTCGGGTGCACTTCTCATGCTGTTCTTTTGCTGGAAGTCCCGTCATTTCCAGAACAGCCAGCAGGTTATCGCGAACGCTCAGCCTCCGAAAAATGGATGCTTCCTGTGGCAAATAGCCAATTCCCATCCTTGCCCGTTCATACATCGGCCGCTTCGTGATTTCAGAATCATCGAAATACACCTTGCCGGCATTTGGACGGACCATGCCGACAATCATGTAAAACGTTGTGGTTTTACCGGCACCGTTTGGGCCAAGGAGCCCGACAATTTCACCCTGACGCACATCGATGCTTACGGTATTGACAACCGTCCGTTTCTTGTAGTGTTTGACGAGGCCTTCTGACCTCAGCACCTTCATTTCTCCGTTTGGAAGAGGAGGTAAAACCTTCACGCTCTTCGAGGAGACCGGTTTGCTTCTTCGCGACGGTTTTCGCTTACTCATAACGCTCATTGGCGATTTGAAGCTGCTTTCGACGCGGACGCTTTTCGTACCATCGAAAACCGTCGAGGTTGTATTCCATTTCTCTGTCGACGATCATCCTTTCGGGAAAATACTGGCCCTGAACTCCACCGATAATTTTGATGCGGTCGACTCTGCCGTCTTCAAAATCGATAAAAATTCGGTCTCCGCTGGATTTGTTCACGCCATTGGGGAGGTTATTGTCGTAGAGATAATACAGGCTCGTGGCGTTGCGCTCGACATCGACCTGCGCCAGTTTTTGTTCGGCAAAATACATCGTGAGCGCTCTTCCCGTCAGCTGGTCATACCTGCTTTTTCGGACGGAATCCGCCCGCGACACAGCCATCGCCCTCCCTTGAACAAATACACTGTGCAACCTCTTGTCTTTCAAACGAACCACGATCGAATCGCCTGTCACCTGGTTCCGCGTGTGCCAGACAACAGGCTGGTGTTGCAGAATAATCAAGTCTTTGTTGGCATAGTACGTCGCCACGCCGCATCGTGCCGACATCTCGTTTCGAGCCATCTCAACGCTGTCCTCCGCAATAAACACCTGGGAGGTATCTCTGTACATGTGCATCACATGGCCCACGACAAGAAACGTATCGACCTCGCCTGATGACGTCGTATCGACCTGTATCATGCGGGGATTCTTCGGAACAATCGTGTAGTGTTGCTGGTCGAAATGCACGAGTGAGTCGCCGAACACCGTGACCGAATTCTGAGAGCTCACAACCATGACATTTCCCACAGCAATCGCCTTTTGTTCGTTTTCCACGTAATGCAATGACATGCTGGTCACCGTCGAGGTCAGGTCAACAAGCTTCACGTTGTCGCGAAAATATGAGATTCTCTGGTCCACAAAATGTTCCGCGTTCCGCGAGGTCAGGAGTGTTGTTCCTTTTTCCAGACGCACGCCGCCCCTCATTTCCGCACGACGGTCGTTCGCAAAATACGTGCCTTCCGGAGATGTGATGGTCACGCTGTCCCGGACGATTCTCACCTTGCCAAAGAGGTCGATTTTGTTCTGGTTCATGTAACGCACGGCTCTGTCGCACCACACGCGAACGCGTTCGCCCGACGCCGTAATCTGTATAAAATGCACGTTGCCGATGAGCTCACGGACTTCTTCGTTGTTGACAAGTCTGTTCTTTAGTTCGTTTGCCGACCTCAGGTCGATCGTTTTGCTTCCCTGGGAAAAGGCAAAAGAACATGAGACGATAACGCAAAGCGCTATTCCTGCATGTGTGCCAGGAGTTCCCACTAATCAGTCTTCGCCTGCCCGGTCACCCGAAAAACTCTGTAGTTCTTCAGCGTCTGGTCGGATTCAAGGCCGTGACCCTGGAGCCGTTCCTTGGGAGAATTGATTTGAACAAATTCCTGCGTGTGAATGAGCGCTTGCCTGTTATCCCAAAAGAGTTTTTCCGTTTTCAATGTTGTCTTCTCGGTAGAAACAACAATGACGTTCCCCGATGCTTCGAGGTTATTCGTGAACTCATCCACCTTCCCTTCCCTGCTCGTCAGCACAGACGTCTGCACACCGTGGTCGTCAAAGAAATGAACTGTCACACCTTCGCTCATGAATGTCGTCCTTTGGTCTTCGAAGACCCGCAAGTACCCGGCGTCAATCACGGCTCGGACTTTCCCTGAGTCCGTGATGACAATGTTGCTGTTCCAGCTCTCCTGCGATGGGAGCGTTTGGCTGTCGATTGCCGGGAGGACGCTTGGCTTGATCTTATCTTCACAACCGGGCGTAAACAGAAGCATGCTCAACAACGCTGAATAGACAACAACGTTCCTCATCCGGCGGTGTCTCCTCCAAGCCCTGATTTCACAAGGTCATGAAGGTGGACCATGCCGACAGGCCGATGATTCCCGTCGACCACCACCAACTGTGTAATGCTGAAGCTCTCCATCTCTTCCAGAGCGACGGCAGCGAGCATTCCCGGACGAATGGTTTTCGGGTTCCTGGTCATTGCCTCGGAAGCCGTAAGATTGGCGACGTTGCTTGTTCGCTGCAGCAGCCGACGCAGGTCGCCGTCCGTGATGATTCCCCTCAGCGAATCATTCCCGTCCACAACGCACGTCGCTCCAAGCCTTTTTGTTGTCATTTCCATAATGGCGTCGGAGAGCGGGACGGTTTCCCTGACTTTCGGGACAGCACTGCCTGAAGTCATGATCTCTTCCACTTTGAGCAGCAGGCGTTTGCCGAGGTTCCCGCCGGGGTGAAACATCGCAAAGTCCTCTTCCGTGAAATTCCTCTTTTGCAGCAAACTCATTGCCAGTGCATCGCCCATCGCGAGTGTTGCCGTCGTCGATGCCGTCGGCGCAAGGTCGTGCGGACATGCTTCCTCCTGGACGCTGATGTCGAGCACGATATCGCTTTGCTTTGCCAGATGCGAATTCACATTCCCGACCATGGAAATAATGCTGACTCCGAGCCTCTTGAACAACGGGAGCAGCTCGCGGATTTCCTCGGTGTCGCCGCTTTTTGAGAGACAGATGACGATGTCGTCCTTCCGCACCATTCCCACATCGCCGTGAACGGCGTCGGACGGGTGAAGAAATATCGATGCTGTTCCGGTTGAATTCATTGTGGCAACGATCTTGCGGGCGACTATGCCGGACTTCCCTATTCCTGTGACGATGACTCGTCCTTTGCAGCTGTAGATCATGTTGACGGCTTCCGAAAAACTTTTATCAATTCTCGAAGCTAGAGCCGCGACAGCCTCAGCTTCAATCTTGATTACTTGTTTCCCGCGTTCAATAGAATCCATGTTTAAGCTCTTGAGAAGATTCGTTTCAGGAATGATTGCTTCTTGTGCTCCTCGACAAGGATCATGTCCTCCAGCGGAATTTTCGTCCTGATGCTGTTGTAGGCTGCAAACGCTTTTACCAATTCGGCGTCGGAGTAAGCGGACAAATCGGTAAACAGCCTTTTCGAATCCAATGCGACCTTCGGGTCTCTGACCTTTCGCTGCATGACAAGTTCGTTATAGATATTCGTTACGGGAATGGGATGGTTCACGCCCGAGCTGTCCTCGTAGACACACAAGCGTTGGTCCTTCGGGCAGATTGCAAGCACCGGCTGCCATCCTGATTGTGTTGTCATGCAAACTTCACGGATATGTTCAGAACAAATCGGGCAGCGTTCTTTCGGAAGCCATGTGGAAAACGTCCAGCGCCGGATTTCACGAAAATCATGTCCAGCTCGTTTTCCTTCGGGGAGAGCAATTTCATATTCGAGTTGATCGCCAAGCCTTTCGCGAACTGTGATGCAGACCTCACCTTCTGTTGTCTCAACTGCGCCAAACGCAAAAACCTGTGGAAGCGGGGAATCCTTATCGGCCAGCGTGCCTTCGGCGGCCAGGATGTAATTTCCTTCACCGCGGCGCCCCCCGGAAATGACTTTCCATAACGTCAGTAAATCACGATACGTTCGATAACCGGGCCGG
>JACPSI010000110.1 GCA_016193365.1 Ignavibacteriales bacterium | reverse complement strand
CGCCCTACCCGCCAGAACGCGTAGCGGGCTGGCATTTTCGACAGCCTCCAAATGCCGCTTTACGGCATCCCGCACATTGTACTTTATTAGAGCGGGAGAAATCTGTCGAAATCGGAACACACGATATAGCGCGCCACCCACTTCTCCCGAAGGGACCCCTTTGGGGCCCGAAATCTCGGGGCAACAAAGAATTCATAAGTCCGAACGGTCTTTCAGAACTGCCCCTCGATTTCCGCCAAAGGCGGATGAGCCTATGGCTCAAAAGTCCCGCGGATGTCGGCTCTGTGCTCTTGCCACCGATTTCGACTCAACACTCTTTCCTCCAAATCGCAACCCCAACAAAAATGACTGAAACTCCTAATCGAATTTGAAAGACACTCATAGCCAAAGTGAATACTTCGACCATGCTTAACCATGACGTGGTTCTAATTTTTTCTTTCCGCACTCACCACGGGAATATCCGGTAAGCTTTTTCCAGTCGTTTCCAATTCTTTGTAGAGTTCTCTCAGCCGACGCGTCAGCTCTGTTTTTTGAACTCTGAAGCGTTCGTCGGCAACGCGCTGGCTGAGGTCCAGGATTTCGACCCGGTGCTGGATGTCTCTTACATACGACCCAAACGTGACCAGATCTTTTTGCACACTATCGACTGTGCTCATCGTAGCCTGCAGCGTTGTCAAACTCGATTCCAAACGCTCCTCGGCTGAGACGAGCCGGTCAATTGCATCGTTAAGTCGGCTGTTCGTGTACAGAAAAAGAATGGCCATTGCAAGAAGTCCGACGATTGCCGCGAGGGTCAGAAGTTTGATCATTTTTTCGGTCATGTGCAGTCTTTGTAAAGGCTGGAAATCGGTATAAGAAGCGCGGGAGGAGGATGATGGATCGAATGCTCGCCTCCCGATGTGAGGAAGAAGGTAGAAAAGCTAGAGAGGAAAAGCAAGAAGGCTACGCGACCTTGTCAAGGATGCCGCGAATCACAAGCTCATTGACAAGGTTAGCCGTCAACGATGCTTTGAGGCTGTGGTAACCTTGACAAGGTCAAGGTTTTCCGTATTGCCTTTGAGCCTCCGTTTGTCTAATTTGACAATCGTATGAACGCATCGGAACAGCACTTTTCGAAATTCCGGAATAACATCATCGGGCTCAACCAGAAGTTCCTGACGCCGTATGGAGAACAGCGCATTGTGTATGCGGACTGGACGGCGAGCGGACGGCTTTATGCACCCATTGAACGGACGATGAGCGAAGATTTTGGGCCTTTCGTGGGAAACACGCACTCCGAGGCCAATGTCACCGGCACGTCGATGACGCAAGCATATCACAAAGCGCACGACGTGATCAAGAGGCATGTCAATGCCGGCCCGGATGACGCTTTGCTGTTCGTCGGCTTCGGAATGACTGCAGCCATCAACAAACTTCAGCGCATTCTAGGGCTGAAAATCCCAGAACAAGTCCGGCCGTTCGTGTCGCTGCCTGACGACCTCAAGCCTGTTGTTTTCGTCACGCACATGGAGCATCACTCGAACCACACGACGTGGTATGAGACTATGGCCGATGTCCACGTTTTGCGGCCAACTCCTGATGGACAAGTGGACCTGGATGACCTCAGGGAATTGCTCAAAGAATACAAGAATAGAAAATTCAAGATCGGTTCGTTCACGGCGTGTTCCAATGTCACGGGAGTCGAAACTCCCTACCGAGAATTGGCCCGAATCATGCACGAAAACGGCGGAGTGTGTTTTGTGGATTTCGCGGCCTCGGCACCGTATGCGAACATCGACATGCATCCTTCAGACCCGATGGAAAAACTCGACGCCGTGATACTCTCGCCGCACAAATTCCTTGGCGGTCCTGGAACCTCAGGTGTTCTCATCTTTGATTCAAATCTCTACCAACTCCAATCTCCCGACCAGCCGGGAGGAGGAACCGTATTGTGGACAAATCCGTGGGGCAAATATCGTTACCATCCCAATATTGAAATTCGCGAGGACGGGGGAACGCCCGGATTCCTCCAGGCCATCAAGGCCGCACTCGCCTTCGAACTAAAGGAAGAAATGGGTATGGAGGAATTGCGGGAGCGCGAGGAAGAAATGGTTTCGAAAACATTCCAGGGCTTGCGGCAAATCCCGGGACTTCACATCCTTGCCGACAACCTCGACCGGCGGATCGGTATTATTTCGTTCTTTATTGACAATGTCCATTATAACCTCGTCGTAAAACTCCTGAACGACCGATTCGGCGTCCAGGTGCGCGGGGGATGTTCGTGTGCGGGGACGTACGGCCATTACCTGCTTCATCTCGACAAATTCACGTCGAAGCGAATCACGGACAGAATCGACGAAGGCGATTTTTCAGCGAGGCCCGGGTGGGTACGGATGTCGTTGCATCCAACAACGACCGACGAAGAGGTCGATTTTATCATCGACGCCGTGAGGCAAATTCAAAAAAACGCAAACTCGTGGGAACGAGACTATACGTACGACTCACACATGAATGAATACAGGAACCGCAACGACAACGGACTCATTCGCACTGCGGTCGAGCAATGGTTTGATTTATCCGAGGAATGACTCCTGATTTAGGTTCCGCTGAATCTTCGAAGGCGTCTCAGGACGCCTTTTTTATTCGCCGTTATTTCGAACGATGCAAAAACGTTCCCCGCCTATTGATGGTGAAACGTTGTCTTACCAGTCATCGAAACCCAGCTTAAAACGTCCCCTCTCGTGAGTGAGCAACTGCGTAGAGAGAGGGGAAGCTAAAGGGTGTGAAGCTTTGGTAAAAGATTACACACCCCTCGTCAAAACACGTGGAATGTTTCCCTCTCTCTCACTCCACTTGCCATCGCTCCAGAGGGGACAGGTGTCGGCAAAAACATCGTCGCTCCTCATTCATGATTTTTTAGCCAGCAGGAAGGGCCCACCCGGACCGGCGAAGAGTGGTAGGGCTTCTTTCGGAACTCCGACTTCGCGCGCGAACTGTTCCATGTCGCGGCGAACAACACTCACCTCACTGAATCCTGCCATACGGGCAATGTTACCGAGTTCATCGTCCGTGTAAAAGCTCAGCCGTGAGGCCATCGGCTCGGGGGCGGCTGGCGTTCCTCGGGTTGCAGGATCGCTTCCAAGTGCCACGAAGCGGCCACCTGAACCAAGTACACGGCGAATTTCTGCGAGCGCAGCCACAGGATCTGAGAGGAAACCAAGAACGCCTGTCGTTGCAGCGCACGTGAAAGTTGAATCCGGGAAAGGAAGTTTTGCTGCGCTTGCCTCGAGGATGCTCAACCGTCCAGCAGTAATGGCTTCGCCGTTCTGTTTTCTGGCAAGTTGAACCATGTCGGAACTGTGGTCGATCGCAGCTGCACGGCATCCGCTCCTAAGCGCTTCTTTCAACATCGCACCGCCTCCGCAACCCACCTCAAGCAAATAATCTTCCGACTTCAGCGCGAGTTCGGAGAGGATGACACGAAAATTCGGGTAGTGAAAGAGCGGGTCGCGGTAGATTGCTCGCGATTGGGGGCCTGACGGCCGGCGCGCTTTTCGGTCTGTCATCCAGTCTCCGAATGCCTGCGGTGCCATAGCGCGAAGGAACGGTGCGGCGATTTCAAAGGAAAACCATCCCGCCAATTCGGTGTCATTATCGATGAGTCTTCCCCATTGACGGTGCTCGAGTCTGATCTCAGTTCCGCGTCGAGAAGGTTTAAACAAAAACTCTACAGTCGTTACCTCATCTGGCTCCCAGGAAGCCTGATGCCAATCGATGGAGATGCGTTTGCCCGGCATCCAGGCCTTCACACGACCGACCTCGAAGGTGTTCTCAGTGATGCGTCCGTGCGGTCCCGCTTCGAACTGAATGCCTATCTGTTCAAGTCTGCGTTTCAATTCCTCAACAATCGTTTTAAATGCGACGCCGGGTCTTAAGGAAAAGGAGAGAGAAGTGGAGATAGTCGTGCTGTTTTTCTTCATTGTTCACTCCTGCGGAAAATACTCTCGTGAGGATATTATCGGTTCATCCATTATCTACGGAGAGTTCTGTACGTCGACGTTCGATCGTGGTCCCGTGAAACGTTTTTTTGCGTCCATGTGCCAGTAGAGGAACATGAAAACGCATATGGTCAACATCGACCAGCCGGCGAGCTCATTTGGAGGAATAGAAAAAAGTATAGTGATAAAGCATACCCAGATCACAGCAACGAAGTTCAGAAATCCCCCCCAATTCTTAAGGCTCCATGGCGCATTTTGGGAGGTCGTGAATTCGCCGCTGTTACGCCACTTATTGCGAAGGTTCAGGTAAATCGGAATAGCATACGCAAGATACAACGCCGTCGTGCTTACTGCGACAATCACCGAGTAAATCGCGGCATACACTGTGAGAAGTACTGCCAGCGTGCATGTGATGATAATAGACCATACCGGCGTTTGCCATCGCGGATTGATTGTACGTATCAGCGTGTAGCCCGGCATTCCTCCATCCCTCGCGAAAGCGAACCACATCCTACTCATACTCGTAATCGACGAAAGCCCGCAGAGCCACATCGCACCGCCGATGATCACCGCGATGACGTTGGCAAAAAAAGGTTGCAAGTTCTGATAGACGATATAGAGGACTGCCGGTGCGTTTTCCTCACTCACCGTCGCGGCGATATCCGGGACATGCAAGGTGAGTATAATGAGCGTAACATATCCAACAACAGCCGAGACGGCCACCGATAAAAAAACACCCCACGCACTGTTCAATCTCGCCATCACCGTCTCTTCCGCCATATGAGCCGAAGCATCATACCCTGTGTATGTCCACTGAGCCTGAAGCAAACCAAGCACAAAAGCAAAGACAATTCCGCCCGTGGCATACAAATCGCCAAGGCCGGGAATACCGAGCATGATCGAATCGAACTTGAGCGGTCCCGCAGCAAATGTTTTCGCGACCTCCATGGGCTGAACCGTCACGACACTTTGAAACAAAAAGTCGAAAGAACGAGCGTGTGAGCCGAAAACGGTCAAGAGCAGAGCGATGATCAAAACTCCGGCGATATGCCAGTACACGCTGAAATCGCTTAACCGGGATGTCAGTTTAATACCGAAAATGTTGATCATTACCTGCGGCAGCATAATTGCTGTCATCGCAATCACGGTTGTTGTGCTGTCAGCCGGGATTTCAAAGCCAAACATGCGATTCATCGCACCAACGATATACACAGCAGCCGCGTAGTCGATTCCGGCAGTAATGAAAATCTGACCCACCATGTTGAACCAGGCCGTCACCCATGCCCAGCGGCGGTCTCCAAGCTTGTATGCCCAGAAGTACAAACCGCCCGCAGTTGGATACGCCGAGGCAAGTTCTGCCATGGAAGCCGCAACCGCAAGCGTGAAGAGACTGACGATCGGCCACCCAATGGTATTGATGATCGGTCCTGCGAACTGGAGGCCATATCCAAACAGGAGAATTGCACCGGTGAGGATTGAAATAATGGAGAACGATATGGCAAAGTTTGAGAACCCGCCCATTTCGCGGTACAACTGTTGCGCATATCCCAGCTTGCGTAGGTCGTGTACATCCTCTTGAATGAGTTCTTCGCGGGTTTTATGGCTCATAGTTGGGACTGTTTTACGACAGGGGAAAGTTGATGTCTGAATTTTGATTCACAACGGCCAACTTGTGAGGTTGTCCAAAAAGAACGATTCATCGGTAGCCGCAGACTTTATGTCTGCGAAATTCGCGAGAAATCGCAACCTGAAGGTTGCGGCTACCCAGATTTGGCGCCTTTTTAGATGATCTCACAGGATGGGGTCATGTTTTTGGCTTTTGACCTCACCCTGCCCCTCTCCTACGTCTGCGGTTACACAGTACAGGAGAGGGGAAAGTTGGCGGCTCGATTTCGAAACTACAAAGCCAACTTTTCCCTTCCCCTCGGAGGGGAAGGCAGGAGGGGTCATGCCTTTGCTTTTGGTCATGCTTTTACGTTTTCTTCTCTAAGCCTTTTCTGGACATGATCATAGATTTCGT
>JACPSI010000109.1 GCA_016193365.1 Ignavibacteriales bacterium | reverse complement strand
TCGTTCATGGTTGGGTATTTCACCGTCAGCTCGTTGACCAATCATGGCTTTGTTGACTGGGAGTGGCTGGCTCGGCAGACTCCTGCCGAAGAGATGGCACACGTTCGACATCTCCGATTCACACACCCTGTCATCGTCAAAATGAACAGTCATCTCAACAAGGGGATAATCCTTAAACCAGCAAGCTAAACGGGGAATGCATGTCAATTCGAGCTTGCATGTATTTTATTTTTACTTCGTTCTTCCTTGCGCTTCTTTTTTCCTGTCACCGCGGCGTTGACCCGCCAGATGCGCCTGGCCCACCATCCGTAGGTTTGATGGCTCCACCCGTTTACATCAAAAAATGGGGTGGAACTGGAACCGCGCCGGGTCAGTTTATTGAGGTATCTTCCGTGGAAGTAACATCCACAGGCGAGGTTCTCGGAGTCGGACATGAGAACAGGGTGCAAGTATTTACTTCTGATGGTGCTCTCAAATACATATTTGGTACGCAGGGAACGGGCGATGGCGAGTTCAATCATCCTCACGGAATATCGATAACGCGGGGTGTAACACCCAATATTGCCTATGTGGGCGATCAGGACAACGGTAGAATACAGGTGTGGACGATAACCCCCGACGGAGCGACTTTCATCAAGAATATTGGCAACAGTGATGTCGTTCATATTCATGACATCGGGATTGACCAAGCACAAGGATACGTCTATGCACCCGACTATCAGATTGGCATCTTGCAAAAGTTTGATCCGATAACCGATGCGCTGATCTGGAAAGCAACCGGGCATCCCGGTGGGTGGGGGGCTGCAACAGATTCTGTAGGTTTCATATACCTGGCAACAACAGACGCGCAGGAACTTCGCAAGCTTGATCCTGGGGATGGTCGCACGATCAAAAGCATTGGCGGATTCTCAGGAGGCCAGGGAATTACGGGCGTATATGTTGACAAACACGATCTGGTTTATGCTGTGGACGCGCCGAAGAAGACAGTATTCATATACGACACAAACCTGAATCTCATGGCATCGTGGTACCTACCGGATATAGTCGGTACAATAAGCAAGCCGGAGGATATCACGATAACAGATGATGACCTCGGTATCTACATAGCTGACTCCATAACTAACTACGTGTACTATCTAAAGCGAACCGCTCAATAGCCGATTTCCTCTTACAGTGACAAACAGCCTACTACAATCAATCGCCCGAAAACCACCAGAATAAGCTGAAATTGTTCCAGTTAACCCGCTGAGTGGTGGAAGCTCGGACTCCGAGAAAGATTTGCTGACATATCAATGACTTATAAATCACGGGTTTTATTTTTCCTCGTTTCGATTGTCGTAAGTTGTCCTGCGCAGGAGCGAAATGTAGTATTCAGAGTGATTGTACCGAAAGGCATGTCGCGTGATGCTACAATCCATATTGCTGGAAATCAGCCTTCACTCGGGAATTGGGATCCGGCAATAATCGAATTGCAACGGGAAAATGACTCGACGTGGACCATAACAGAGAAGTTTCACTATGGAACTGAGTTGGAATTCAAGTTTACCCGTGGTTCCTGGAATAAACAAGCTATCTACAACGAAGGTGTTATCCCGGGGAATTTCAAGCTGGCGGTGATTCAAGACACGACCATTGTTATCCGCCCGCTCAGCTGGAGCGATTTTTATGCTCCCGCGGACTCAGGCATCACGGGCACGGTCACCTATCATCGGTCCCTTAAAGCAGAAGGGCTTCGATTCAGTCGTGATGCTCTTGTTTGGCTGCCGCCTTCCTACGCAAAGGACTTATTGCGGCGTTATCCTGTCTTGTACCTGCACGACGGTCAGAATGTTTTTGATCCCGCTCAATTCATCGTCCATCAGCTGAAACCGTTCATTGACAGGACATACCGAACAAAAACTGACCCCGCTAACACTGCGGTTATGGGCTCGTCGATGGGAGGATTGATCAGTTTTCTCTTTGTCTGGTGGTATCCCGACGTATTTTCCAAAGCCGGATGTCTTTCGAGTGCATTCCTTTTCGGCGAGGATAGAATCCTCAAGGATGTCGCATCCTGCGAAGGACCCCGCAAGAGTGTCCGCGTCTACATGGATTGCGGAGGAGCGGGCATGGAGGCACAACTCAAGCCGGGGATGGACGAAATGAAAAACATTCTTCTGAAAAAAGGCTACAACGAGGGCGTTGATTTTGAGTACTTTTATGATGAACATGCAGAGCATAACGAACGCGCCTGGTCTGAAAGAGTCTGGCGTCCTTTGATGTTCATGTTTGGAAAGAATTAACGGAGAACACGATGTCCCTGGTAAAAGACTCGAAATGCACGAAATGCGGGAAGACGTTTTTCTGGAAGATCGAACGTCCGAGCGATGGGTACTGGGATCGATTCCGGAATGATGACGGCGACATCCTGGCCAACTGGTTTCGCACCAACAGCCTTTGTTGGGACCACGCGTTCGAGGCAATGCCTGAAAGATTCAGAAAACTGATTCAGACAGAGCAGTACGAAGAAACCGTACGGGCTTGACGAAAGCTTCCTTCTATTTGCGGTAAAATCCTTCAACGATTCGTTTGTACCCATATCATCCAACCGCATTACCTTTTTATGTACACCGAGGAGGTTCTATGAAACAGCTTCTCTTTTTGATATGTGTTGTTCCACTATTCCTTGTTTCTCAGCCCAAACGGGCCATCACCTTCGATGATTTGATAGGGATGGGCAGGGTGAGCGACCCCCGGGTTTCACCGGATGGCCAATGGATTGCGTTTGTCATTACGTATCACAACAAGGTTGAAAACAAAACCAACAGTAACATTTACCTTGTATCCGTCAACGGCGGGGAAGCCAAGCAGCTGACTTCGGCAAAAGGTTCCAACAACAGTCCGCGCTGGATGCCCGACGGAAAATCGATTGCTTTTGTTTCGACTCGGGATGGTGAGGCTCAAATCTGGAGCATACCCGTTTCAGGTGGTGAGGCGAAGAAAGTTTCCGCTCTCTCGACCGGCGTTGCTGGTTTAGTTGTTTCGCCGGCCGGAAACTGGTTTGCCTTCAACTCTGAAGTCTATCCTGATTGCCCCGACGATGACTGTAATCAGAAGAAGAATGAAGAGGTGGAAAAAAGCAAGGTCAGAGCCAAGCTCTTCGACAGATTACCGTATCGGATTTGGAATTCATGGAAAGACGGCAAACGCAGTCATCTTTTTGTCATGCCCACAACAGGAGGAAAAGCAACGGACGTTACGCCCGGAGATTTTGACACGCCGCCAATCGACCTTGGCGGCAACTGGGATTATGCATTTTCTCCGGACAGTAAAGAGCTGGCTTTTTCTAGAAATCCCGACAACATGGTTGCGATCAGCACCAACAATGAGATGTACACAGTTCCCGCAGCCGGCGGTACGCCGAAAAAAATTACGGAAAACCCGGCTAACGACAGTCAGCCTTTGTATTCGCCAGACGGCAAATACATTGCGTATCGGGCGATGAAACGCGCAGGATTTGAGGCCGATCAAAACCAGCTTGTGCTGTATGAGCGGTCAAGCGGAAAACTCACGAACCTCACCGAGGCTGTCGACTACAGCGTCAACGATGTGGTGTGGTCGCCGGATTCAAAGTCCCTCATCTTCAACGCGGACGACAAAGGAAACGAATCGATCTTTAGAATTACTGTATCAGACAAAAAAGTTCAGACTCTCCTCAACAAAGGATACAACCATTCCCTTCGTTTGTCGCCGGATGGAAAAACGCTCGTGTTCATCAGAGAAGCGATCCACAAGCCTGCGGAAATTTACAAAATGGATATTCAAAGGGCGGATATCCGAAAAATTACTTCTATCAATGACGAACGCGCACAACAGCTCGATATGAGCCCGCTTGAAGATTTTTGGTTTGAAGGAACTGAGGGCGCCAAGGTGCACGGATGGATTGTCAAACCTCCCTCATTTTCAGCGGCAAAAAAATATCCCATGGTGTATTTGATTCATGGAGGCCCGCAAGGACAATGGGGTGACCAGTTCCACTACCGATGGAGTGCCCAGATGTTTGCCTCCCGTGGATACGTCGTTGCTATGGTGAATCCGCGCGGAAGTACGGGATACGGCCATAAGTTCACGGATGAGATTACCGGCGATTGGGGAGGGAAGGTGTATGATGACCTTATGAAAGGCGTCGACTACATCCTCAAAACATATGCATTTGTCGACGGAAACAGGCTGGCCGCCGCCGGTGCGTCCTATGGCGGCTATATGGTTAACTGGATCGCCGGACACACAGACCGGTTCAAATGCCTGGTCAACCATGACGGAGTGTATAACCCTTCAAGTATGTACGGTACAACGGAGGAACTCTGGTTTGTGGAGTGGGAATACAAGGGAACACCGTACCAGAATCCGGAGCTTTACAAAAAGTGGTCGCCCCTGGAGTACGCCTCGCGGTTTAAAACGCCGATGCTGGTTGTTCATGGGCAACAGGATTTCCGTGTCGATGTAAGCGAGGGATTTCAGGTGTTCACTGCACTGCAGAGGCAAGGAGTGAAATCCAAAATGCTGTATTTTCCGGACGAAGGACATTGGGTGATGAAGCCCGCGAATGCCGAGCTCTGGTACAAGACCGTCCTCGACTGGATTGATGAAAACACAAAGTAGCCTATTCCGAAATTGAAACCGATGAACAAGAAAAGAAAGCCCCAGATTGAGATTGAACCGAAAGAGTTCAAAAAGCTTGGGTATCGTGTTGTCGATCAGATTACGCGACATCTTTCGGGGATACGCGACGTCAGGGTGACAAACGCGTTGTCGCCCAGGCAAGTCAGAAAATTGTTAGGAACCGGCCCGTTGCCACGCAAGGGAATGGAACCCGCAAGACTTCTTACGCAAACATCCGAGTTGCTCTTCAAAAATTCGCTGTTCAACGGTCATCCGCGTTTTTGGGGATATATCTCTGGCTCGCCGGCTCCTGTGGGAATTCTTGGAGACTTTCTTGCTTCGACAGTCAATCCCAATGTCGGTGCTTTCATTCTTTCTCCGGTCGCGACAGAAATCGAATCGCAGACCATTCGCTGGATCGCTGAAATGATTGGATATCCAACCGACTGTGGAGGGATTCTTGTGAGCGGGGGAAACATGGCGAATCTTGTCTGCTTTGTCTCCGCAAGAAAGGCAAAACTTGGATGGGATGTCCGCAAACAGGGATTCCATGGATCACAGGGAAAAAGATATTGGATTTACACGTCGGCTGAGACACACACATGGATTCAAAAAGCCGCAGACCTTTTTGGATTCGGGACGGATTCGATTCGGTGGATTCCCGTGGACAACGGCCTTCGCATGGACGTCTCGGCGCTGGGTCGTCGAATCAAGGATGATCTGGCGGAAGGAGGCGTTCCACTCATGGTGATTGGCACAGCCGGTTCGGTCGGAACGGGCGCGGTGGATGCCTTGCGCGAGATTTCGGCGGTGTGCAAGGAACATTCCCTGTGGTTTCACGTAGACGGCGCCTATGGTGCATTTGCTGCTGTAATGCCTGATGCTCCCGATGACCTCAAGGCTTTGTCGTTGGCGGATTCAGTTGCGGTGGATCCTCACAAATGGCTCTATACTCCCTTGGAGGCCGGTTGCGCTCTTGTTCGGAAAACGCAGGATTTGATTGACGCCTTCAGCTACCACCCGCCGTATTATAAGTTCGAGGGAGAAGAAGGCGACGAACCAACGAATTATTATGAGCGAGGGCCGCAGAATTCACGAGGTTTCAGGGCTCTCAAGGTTTGGCTTGCGCTTCGACAGGCGGGGCGCGAAGGATACGAGAGGATGATTGGCGATGACATCCGGCTTGCAAAGCACCTTTTCGACCAGGTCAAGGAATACCCGGAATTGGAAGCTTTTACAAACGGCCTTAGCATCACAACATTTCGTTATGTACCTTCAGACCTTAAAGCCGGCGACGAAAAAGCAGAAAAATACCTGAACAAGCTCAACGAAGAGATCCTCGGCCATCTTCAACACGGAGGCGAGGCGTTTTGTTCGAATGCATTGATCCGCGGAAAATTCGTTTTGCGAGCTTGCATTGTCAACTTTCGAACGACGGAGGAAGATGTTGAAGCGTTGCCGGACATCGTTGTGAGAATCGGGAAGAAGCTCGACAAAAAACTTCGGCCGATGGAATTCGGGCAATGAGCTTTTTTCTTTCAAGGAGGTTTCTATGAAGCTCATGGTGATTATGCTCGTTGCGGGCATTTTGGTTGTTCCAGCGAACGGCCGGCAAATGCAAACGCCCACGCCGCCAGTATCCGGATTTCGGGCCGATTTTCTGCGAGGATGGGATGATCTGGAGAAAAAAGTCGTCAGCCTGGCGGAAGCGACCCCGCAGGAAAAATACGGCTGGCGTCCTGGTCAGGGAGTCCGGTCGACTGGTGAAGTCTTTGCCCATGTTGCGGCCGGAAATTATGGATATATGCGCTGGTTGGGTGTTCAGCCGCCTTCGGACATCGACATGAAAACGATCGAACAAATTACGAACAAGGAAAAAATAATCGAATTGCTCAAACGCTCCTTTGACCATGTTCGTCAGGCTGTAGTCAAGGTTCCCGATTCGGATTTGGAAAAACCTGTCAAGATGATGAATCGGGAAGGCACCGTTCGTGAAGCCATCTTCTTTGTTGCTACGCATCAGCCGGAACATCTTGGACAAGCCATTGCTTATGCACGCATAAACAATATTGTTCCGCCGTGGACAGCAGAGCGCCAGGCGCAGCAAGAGCAGAAGAAGTAGAAAACGAATCACTCCACAAACTCTATGAAACGGAGGTACACGTGAAGGAATACAAGGTACTTACTCAAAAAGACCAGTTTTTTGCGGGCAAGTTTGACCCTGAGAAACTCGAACAGGCAATGAATTCGTACGCTTCTATGGGCTGGAAGGTTATTGCAGTTGCCACGGGCCATATTCCCTCGTTGACGGGAGCGCGCGAGGAGCTGATTATTGTCATGGAGAGGGAAAAGGGAGGAAAGAAATGAGGCCGCCCAAGGGAGTGGAGGGCCTCAACTTTGACGGCGTGTTTTTCACAGAGCAAGAGATTCCCAAATATCCAACGGTGAAGCATATCGAAGTTCTCATCAAGCACCAGAACTCAACAATTGACGACCTCCGGCGGCGCATGGCACAAGAGGCAAATGCAGCCGGAGCAAATGCCATCAAGAATTTTCGCTATGGTCAAAAAATGGGGAGGGCGATGCTGTCAAGATGTGACGGAATAAAAATGAAAATCTTCGTTGTCCCCTTTCTTTTATTTCTGGTCACGCAAACCGGATCTGGAGAGAAACTCAAAGTTTTTATTTCTGTCGATATGGAAGGAATCACCGGCCTCGTCAGCTCGGACCAGGTGAGCCGGGGCGGTTCGGATTATCAAATGGCACGTCGGTGGATGACTGCGAAGAGATGATTAGGATTTTTCAGGGAGGTCAATGATGAAACAAATTATGAAACAATTGACAAGATTCCTTTTCATCCTCATGATTCCGATGACAACATCCGTTGCACAATTCGATCCCTCAGCCGCGTCACCACCGGCAGCAAAGAAGAATCCGAAAACAGATGTTTTGCACGGCGAAACCCGTGTCGATGACTATTATTGGCTCCGGGAGAAATCCAGCCCAGAGGTGATCTCCTACCTCGAGGCGGAGAACGCCTACATGGAAGCGGTGCTGAAACCAACCAAGCCATTGCAGGAAACGATTTACAACGAGATCTTAAAACGAACCAAACAGACTGACCTCAGCGTCCCCTATCGGTTGGGCGAGTATTGGTATTACACAAGGACGGAAGATGGGAAGCAATACGCAATTTATTGTCGGAAAAAGGGAAGCTTGGAAGCTCAGGAACAAGTTGTGCTTGAGCTGAATGAACTTGCCAAAGGGCATAAGTTCCTCGCGCTTGGACTTTATCAGGTAACCAACGATGGGAATCTGCTTGGCTATTCACTTGACACAACCGGGTTTCGTCAATATCAGCTCCGGATGAAGGATTTGAGGGACGGATCAGAGTTCCCCGATTCTATCGGTCAGGTGAATTCTGCTGTATGGGCCGCGGACGACAAGACGCTCTTTTATGTGAAAGAAGACCATGCAAAACGGCCTTATCGCCTGTTCCGCCACGCGTTGGGTTCAAAGAAGGATGAGTTGCTTTACGAAGAAAAAGACGAGCTGTATCGGATTGGCGTGTATCGGTCGAGACAACCCGACGGCACAGTTTAAGGTTGTCCTGCCGAGAGACATCGGACATGAGTATGATATTGACCATCGGGATGGCTTGTTTTACATCAGGTCGAATAAGAATGCAAAGAATTTTCGACTCGTCACGGCGCCGGTCTCCCACCCTCAGCAAAAGAACTGGAAGGAGCTGATTGCTCACCAGGTAGACGTCAAGATTGAAGGTTTTGACCTTTTTAAGAACAACGCCGTCGTCACGGAACGCGACAAAGGGTTGAACAAACTCAAAGTCCTCGACTTTTCGACGGGAAAGTGGTAAAATGTCGATTTCCCTGAACCGGTCTACACGACGTTTCCGGCCAACAATCCTGAATATGATACAAAACTCTTCCGGTTCAACTATCAGTCCTTCATTACGCCGGGTTCCGTCTACGATTACGACATGGAAAGCGGAAAGCGTACTTTGCTCAAGCAAACGGAGGTCCTTGGCGGCTACGACCCCACGCAATACGAGTCGGAAAGAATCCATGCGAAAGCTTCGGACGGTACGATGGTTCCGATTTCTCTTGTCTACAAGCAAGGGATGAAACGTGACGGGTCGAGTCCCTTGTACTTGTATGGTTACGGTTCCTACGGCGCATCCAGCAACGCAACGTTCTCCATCCCACGGCTCAGTCTGCTCGACCGGGGGGTTGTGTATGCCATCGGACATATTCGTGGCGGAGGTGACCTGGGAGAACAATGGCGCGAAGATGGAAAAATGATGAGAAAGAAAAATACGTTTACGGATTTTATTGCCTGTGCAGAGCATCTTGTCAAGGAAAAATATACTTCTCCTCAACGGTTGGTCATTGACGGACGAAGTGCCGGCGGATTGCTCATTGGAGCGGTTCTCAACATGCGGCCCGATTTATTCAAAGCGGCTCATGTCGGTGTGCCGTTTGTCGATGTCATCAACACCATGCTCGACGAATCCGTGCCGTTGACAGTCGCGGAGTTTGTGGAATGGGGGAATCCGAAGAAAAAAGATGAGTACGATTACATGAAAACGTACAGTCCATACGACAACATTGAGGCAAAGGCGTACCCTGACATGCTTGTCACCACGTCCCTCAATGACAGCCAGGTGATGTACTGGGAACCGGCAAAATACGTGGCAAAAATCCGTTCAAAGAGGACGGACCAAAACGTGCTCGTCATGCGCTGCAATATGGGTGCGGGCCACGGCGGGGCGTCCGGGCGCTACGATGCATACAGAGAAACGGCGCTGATTTACGCGTTTCTGTTGAATTCGCTGGGGATTACGAAGTAGTTGAAATCGCAGTTCGTCCTGAACGCGCTAGAGACTTCCGAAGTCTCAGGAAGGAACTTTATAGACTTCTGAAGTCGCTCCTCAGTTCACTCCCTCAAGTTTCTTGAGCTCATCCTCAACCCTGGACTCCAACCTCCCCTGAAAATCGTAATCGTCGTAGTCGTCGATTGCATCAAAGGCTCGCCGGGCCTCGTTTGAGCGGCCGAGTTTTGCGTACGCCTGTCCCATTCTCAGAAGTCCATGCGGTACCAGCCACAGTTCATTTGGAGGCTTCAGTGCGGAAAGTTGCTGCCCGGCCGCAATGACCCCAGAAAATTCTTCCTTATCGTAGCGGATTTGGATGATTGTGTACAACGCGGCGGCCCGCTGATCTGTATCTGTTCGCGGATTGGCAAGTACTCCCTCGAGAAGGCTCAAAGCCTCAACGTATTTTTTCAATGTCTGGTGGTTACTGGCTTTGGTGATCGAAATGTCGATTTCGTTCGGCGGTTGTTGAATTCGCTTTTGCGCCAGCCGGTATGAATGATACTCCCACGGGTTGTTGCTGATATCTGCCTTCCTGGCCAGACGGTACGTGGCAACGGCTTTCTTCCGCTGGCCGATGATGTCATAACAGAGGCCCAATCGGTAATACGTCGAGTTGAAAATGCTTTGCTTGTTTTCAGTTTTCTGAAGAGAGAGCTCTATGTTGTCTTTCGTTTTTTCGAAATCGTTTTTTGCGAAATGACAGCTCGCTAAGACGCTGTAGGCGAACTCGTCCCCAAACTGTATCTTTCGGCGTGCGTTGATGGCAACGGCTTTTTCGGCGATAGCCATCGCACTCTCCACGTTGTCCTTCCGCAATTCCCACTGCGCATATGTCACGAGGAATAGCGAATTATCCGGATACTTGTCCAGCAGGCGTTTCATGTATTTTCGTGCTTCGTCTCCCCGGTCTTCCCAGAACAGAAACTGAGCAAGGAAAAACGTAGCCTCGTTGCGCGCATACATGCCCTTCTCGGCCGCAATGCGCAGTGATTCAAGCCCGCCCTCGACATCTCCGTTGAATCCGAGGAGTGAAAGGATCCATCGAAAAGCTCTCGGCACTTTGGCGACAAGATAATTGAAGAGTCCAAAACCCATTTGCGCATCATAGACCTCAGGGGCGTCCTTTGTCGCTTCCTTGAGATAGGCATAGCCTTTTCTGCCGTCCCAGGCTGCGCTGAGGATCGAGCCGTTGCGTTGGTAGGCAAGTCCCCGGAAGCCGTACATCCCGCCCAAATAGTATTTCGCCGTTCCGTTGTTCTCATCTTTGTCCAGCTCTTCCTCACACAGCTCAATAACTTTTTCGGACAGCTCGAAGAATTTTTTGTACGCCTCCTCGTCTTTTGTCAGATTGAACACCCAGTAGTGAATCATGGATTTGAAAAAATGCCCTCGGGGGTCGCCGGGCGCCATTCGGATGACCTCCTCAAAAGTCCGCTCGGATTGTTCAAGGTCAAGGTTGTAGAGCTGGTCGATTCCCCGGATCGTCAGATCATGCACTTTCCCCCAATCGGTCTGAGATTTCACAAGACAGACAAAACTGAGGGCAAGAGTGATAATAAGAACTGTTCTTTTCATAGCAGGACTCATCGAAGTGAATATAGGAATATGTCGGGAGAGATTCTTCCACAGGGACCTGAGACTTCTGGCGTGGCATTTGTGCGCGGAAATTCGGAATGGCTCACCTTACAAAACCACGATCCTCGCTATCGGCGCTCGTATTTCAGATGTTTTTGCATTTGATGCATTCCCTTGATAGCTTGGACTCCGGGAGCTTCTCCAAAGTGGCAGAGATATATTTCAATACTCGATTCTCGGAAGATTTCAGGACGGACTCGCCCTCGAGGCTTCCGCTTGATTTTCACAAAAATCTGCCCGGTTATCAACCTACGCCCCTCCTTTTAGTTTCCAATCTGGCAAAAAGATTCAACGTTGCTGAAATCTTTCTGAAAAACGAAGCCAGCCGGCTTGGGCTTCCAGCTTTCAAAATTCTGGGAGCATCATGGGCTGTTTTTCAAGCGCTTCGGCAAAAACTCAAGGCCACTGTGAATGACCTGCGAACACTGCAGGATGTCGGAAACATCGTCGGCGAAAAGCACGCTCTCAGGTTTGTTTGCGCAACAGACGGAAATCACGGCAGGGCGCTCGCCCGCGTAGGACGCATGCTGGGGATTCCGGCTCGCATTCACGTTCCAGCAGGAATAACCGAACAACGTATGGAAGCGATTGAAGTCGAGGGAGGGATCGTCGTTATGGGAGGGACGTATGATGAATCACTCAGTCGCGCGGCCGAAGACGCTGCATCTGGCGGATTGCTCATTCAGGACACGGCCTGGGATGGTTACGAAGAAATCCCTTTGTGGACGGTGGAAGGATATTCCACAATGTTTTGGGAAGTGGACGATGCACTAAACGAAAAACTGGTCAAGCCCCCGACTCATGTGATTGTGCAAATCGGCGTTGGTTCGCTGGCTGATGCTGTCGTGAGACATTACAGGAGGAAAGGACTTCGTGAGCAACCCGCAATTATCGGAGTGGAGCCTGAAGGGTCCGATTGCGTACTTGAATCAGTGAAAGCAGGCCATATGGTTCATATTCCGGGAGAACAACGTTCCATCATGGCCGGATTGAATTGCGGAACAGCGTCTTCAGTTTCTTTGCCGAATCTTCAATCGGGCATCAATTGTTTTTTAGCCATTGAAGACGACCGGGCAAAAGAAGCAGTAAGATTGTTAGCCGATGAGGGAGTAGCTTCGGGAGAGACGGGAGCCGCGGGATTGGCAGGATTGATTGAGCTCTTCGATCAGCGAAACGAACGTGTGAGAACAAAACTGAATTTGGACCCTCATTCCCGCATCCTGCTGATTTCCACCGAAGGAATCACAGAT
>JACPSI010000136.1 GCA_016193365.1 Ignavibacteriales bacterium | reverse complement strand
TCAAGTAAATCTCTCCCACCGCATAGGCCAGCGTGTCGTTGATGATCGCAACATCATACAGCACACTGCTATTGCCGTCGCCCACCGTGTCAATTGTCCAGGTGAAGTTGTGGCTGGTTGTATCGGGGCTGTTATCTTCGGGCGGGATTACGCCAACATCCTTGCAGGAAGGGCTAAACAAAAAAGCAAAGAAAAGAGAAACAACCATCAGATTGTTAAGCGAGAAACGATGTTGCAAAGAGTACAAGGAATCCAGCATGGTGTTAGAGCCCGATCATGTCGCTAGCGTTACTGCTGAGAAATATCTTCCTGTGTCAATCTTGACAAACTACCGGCGGAAATCAAGCCAGGGTGGATGGTCAGAGGCTCCGGCAGTCCCAGCCATATCCGCCGAGCTCAAGGAACTCACGTTTCCAGTCTTTGAACACGTGGACAGTGTTCCGGCCTTCATTCAGTACGTAAATCCACTGTTGAGGACTGCCTTTCAGGCGAGTTGTTTATTCGAAGGAACCAAACGAGGATTTTTCCCGGAGCAGGCGGTCGGTAAATGTTTCAGGCTGGTGGAACGAGGCGAGAAGAAGACCGTCAACGTAAAGAGCGCTGCCATGAATCATCCCGTAGTTCGCCGCGTTTCGTCGAATGGACCAAAACGTAATCGGTGAACCCCGAGCGGTCGACAAAAACGAACTCGACGCCGTTCTCGATGCTGAAGTAACGCCAAACCTCGTATGGTTTGAGCTCCTGGCTGCTGGGGTTACGTTCAATCTCATCCTGCTCTCTTATTTCCTGGTCCGTCGCGACATACTGAGCTTTTCTAAACTCATCGGCAAGTTCATCCGCCGAAAAGCCTGCGAGCTCGCTCGCCTTCATGGATATGGAGGAAGCCTGGGGCACCTCGAGGTGCGGATTATAGACAAAGAACGTTTTTGAAGTTTTTGCTAACTCCTTGCCGCCCGAAGACACAAGGATGAGATAATACCGATAACGCCCTGAAGGGAGAGAGGTGCAATTGAGGGTATTGACCTCGACGGCATTTCGAACTTTATAGGAGCGCGGCTTCGAGGATTCCTTGACAACTTTATTCCTGCTGTCAGTGATCGATATCTTTATGGAGTAGACCGAGTCCTTTTCGACATCATAAACCTCTGCATATGAGAAAAGAACCGGATTTGCCGTCACTCCGAACACAACTGTCGGATTTGGAACAACGATCATTGAATTCTTATAAAAAGCGTCCGTCCGGTCTTCAGATTCTTTGATGGATGAACACAATTCCAGATCGCTCATATTCGTCCCGGAAAACGATGACACGGAAACGGGAAGTGCGATGCTATCCCGCCGGTTGGGGCTGAGCGAATCCTCGGCTAAAACTGTTAAGATGTACTCTCCGTGGGGAACGGAATAGCCAGCCTGCGATACATATGTGTATCGGAACGAGGCTTCGGTCGTATCAGCTGCGCTTAGGGGCAAGAGGGCATCTTGATTGATGAGAACTTCTCCCGTTTCCTTTCTTTTCAAGCGCGTTGTGAGCTTAATCCACGCTGCGTATCTGTTGTCACGAAACTCGTACGTTATAAGCCTTGCATAAAAGCCATAATACAGTTCCAGATACCCCGCGTGTTCTGTATGCCGAAAACCGGCGTAGTCAAAATTGAGCACAAACGAGGCCGTGGGCGTCACGCTCTGCCCCGTCATACACTCAGCAAGTATGAGCCAAAAAAACCAAACCCATCCAAAGTGTTTCATGGTAACCATCCCGAAAAAGAAGAATATTAATACGAAATCATGTTTGCAAGCAAACGAAACGCTCCAGGGTGAATATTCAGCAATTGTTGCTGCAACGCTAAGTCCACATACGTTATTGTACCGGATCCAACATGCCACTGGACGACCAACGGTTTGCCTCCAAAAGAAGTTTTGATCGGGATCTCTGCTGTGGCAAGCGCCTGGCCCGAAACAACGTTGTAACTGCGTTGATAGAGCCAGTTGAGCCAATCAGACTCCTCGAGTTTGTTTGGATCTTGAAGCAGCTTATGCGTCGGGATCGAATCGAGAGAAGTTTCCTCGTCGAAGAAAGGAGACGCCCTCAGCTGGAAGTCTTGAACCAGGGGCGAGGCATTCCAGACTGCGGCGTCTTGCGAGAGAACAAGGAGATGCCCGCCTTGCTTGACGAATTCTTGCAGCACAGTTCTTTGCTGGACTAGTTCCGTCTGAAAAGTCAACGCACGACGATCCACAAGTACGACATCCACGCGGGAAAGCTGATCTGCAAGTTCTCCCCTCATATCGAGAAGCCGCCACTGAACCCCGAGCCTCCGGAGTGCGTCCTGGATCGGACTATTTTTCACGCCCGGTACGAGCGCGATGCGCTTGGCCGTGTCGACCTGAGTAGAGAATTTCCGGGCGGCAAAACGCGCCACCACCGTCGCTCCGATCGTGACCGGAAAAACATATGTGCTTTCTTTAAGTGTTTCGGACCACCGTAACGCAAGCGTATCAATATGCGATTGACCCTTGGCATTGAGGCGAAAGGGCCGGGCTTCCGAAGACACGATCACATCGCGAACACCGATGTCGTCGCGCACACCATCCCGCGAATGATTCGTGAGCTGCACAATGAGATACTCGGAAGGAGTGGCCCGGACGATCGGATTCAACACTTCCACCGTAAAGCGGGGGGCATAAAACATCTTCATCGCTCCCCGATACACAAAATTCCTTTCCCCCGTCTCTCCTGTATGAATGATGAAAAAGAAGAGCATCTGGCCAACACTTGTTTCATCTAATCCGTGTTCGTCATTCGGCAGATTGTACTCGATCGATTCAGGAGAGAGCAGCCGATATTCCTTTCCCACCGTAAGAGGCATTCTCTTTGCAAAATCTTCATTGATAATCCATCCCTGGTCAAAAAAGGGAAAGAAGATTTCAGTCCTGCCGCTCATCGGCAATCCGGCAATGCTGTCGATCTTGAGGAATGTCAGCTGTCTCTGCGTGACGATTGTGTCGCTGATCGAATAATGGACCCTGATTCCTAAGAGCGACAGGCGAAGCTTCTCCAGGTTCAACTTCCACTGCAGCGCAATACGACGATCCCGCGCCGGGAGGTCAAACAAACGAGCAGTCAGAAAATCAAGCGTATCCATGACCACGGTAAGCTGTTTGAGCGCGTTCGAGATTTTTCCTCCCTTACTCACGAACGAGTTCAGCGAGGAAAGTTCTCGTTCAGCCCACCGAAAGCGGCGTGAGACAGGCCTCGGTAATCCTTGATCGGGCATTTTCAGTCGGCTGGAGTGTTCGGGATACGCTAACCGATAAGTATCGGATCCCTCTCCCCTCCGCCGATCACGGCCGGCGTTCCTCCAAAGCGTGCGCTGAATGCGCAGCGACTCGTAGGCGCCCGCCGCTTCCTCGCCGATGGATTCATATGATTTCTTCCAGAGGAGATGTTCTCGCTCAACCGGCAACGACGCAACAGTTTTCGCAGCGCTTCCAATCCATACTCTCTCGACGGACCAGCGCGGAAGCCGCCCGGTTGTGGTGAGCTCCTTTGCCGTTTTACGCGGTTCGAGGCGCTTCACGGCTTCGAGTACCACGGCCCGAAGAACCTCCCACCGCGGACTTCCATCCGGATAGCTGCGATCGCTCGGAAGCAGGATCAGGTCGGGTTTGAACGCGGAGATCAGTCTCATCAGGCGATGCCGCAACGTATCGGGCTGCCAGTGTGAGAAGACGCTGACGGTATCCCGTGCCGCAGCAACATCCGGCATATTGATGAAAAACGTCTCGACATCCAGGAAGGACATGGCCCGGGATGCCTCCTCCCTGAGCGTGGCAGCAAGCTTTAGCGGATATTCTCCGCGGACATCACTCTCACCCGATTCACCGTTGCTCACGTACGCGTTGAGAACTTTCGCGCCCCGAGCCAAACGAAAATAGGAGAGTGATGCAAAATCTTCAAAACCGGGCTGCAGCGAAACAAAAAGGACGTTCAATCGGCAACGCAGATCGAGAAACCGCTGCGCGAGCGCTTCTGCCCCGCTCTCGGGGAAATACGTTTGACTGGAGCTTAGAACAGGGAGAAACAAGAACGTCATAAGGTGGAGGACAACTCGTATTCTGTTCATGGGAAATATTCAAGCAACGATTGACTGAATTTGTGCACTCTCTTGCGAGTGTAGAAAAATGCCGCAGAATATTTAAGCAGAAATGTGCGAAAATGCCACATCCCGTTGTTTACGAGAGGGTGAGAACGCTTGAGGAAAAATAAAAAGGCTGTTCCCATCGATTCGGAACAGCTTCAACCATGAATGCGCTCTGCATGGCGTTAAAATACGTCAGGAACTTCCTGCTCTTGAATAATGGCAAGCTTGACGATCTTCGTTACGACAGAACCGTCCGAAAGCGTTGCCTCAATATAGGCGATGTAAATGCCGCTGGCAACCGCGAGGAAGAATCCATTGTTTAAGTCCCACCGCAAGAACTGAGAGTTGTCGTTCTTATCGAGAGTCCGCACGAGCTGGCCGGCAAGGTTGAAGATCCTCACCTTGGCCACGGGCGGGAGATTGTTGAACGTGACAAACCGAACGAATCGGTTCGTCTCCGCCGGATTGAACGCATAGTACGGATTCGGGAACACACCGATGCGAGCGGCACTGGTCTTCTCCAACTCTGCGGACTTCGAGGCCGCATAACTCGCGGTACTATAATTGAAAACAACCGCAGGCGTATTCGGTTTGGTGGCGAGGATCCTGATAACGTTTCCCGTTGCCGGCATGACGGAATTAGCGTTTGCGGGCCAGCTTGGATCACTAACGGACCCGCCATTAAAATTCACCAACACCACGCGGGCCATGACTTCCTGATGGGCTCCCGTGTTCGCGCCTGAGTTCGGATCGGTATCGTATGCAGCTCCGAGGTTTACAAACTCCGTTGTATATCCGTTTTGACCGGGACTCTTGTCGGCCGGATTAAACCAGTAGATCCAATCCGTGTACGGGTCGTTATCTCCGCCGGAAACGCCGTGATCTACTTTTTGAAGGTTGAAAGCTCCGTTTCCATCTGCGTCATTGAGCCACGGGATCATCCGGTAATCATCCGAAGGATCGTTTGGCGTGTTGACACCAATATTCCAAAGCTCAAAAGGTACATCGATGACTGCTCCGGTTGTAAAAGCAAGGTACGCCTTTCCACCGCCGGCTGTGAATCGTAGTTCAAAGTCGTACGGAACGAAACGGGTAAAATTGTCGTTCCGGAATACCCGCGGAACAAACCGTCCAGCATACGATTCGTCTCCACCGCCCGATCCGCCCGTGTGAATTCCCCACATACCACCACCCCAATCAGTGCTCGGAGCGTCCTGTCCAGTCGCATCAGGGAAACACCAGCCGTTAAAACCACATCCCCATGCGGCATAAGTCGCAGGGTTAATCGGTCCGGACGCGTTCGCGACGTGCAGGAAATCCTTCGCATCGTTCGGCGCACCACTCACCCTGACCTGGACTCCTTCAGCAATCGGGCTGGCATCGTCTCCGTTCTGATTCGTTTCT
>JACPSI010000106.1 GCA_016193365.1 Ignavibacteriales bacterium | reverse complement strand
GGGCGCTTTCATTCTAGATTACAGCCGATTGAGCCGACGGCCTAACGGTTGGAGCTAAGCTGCGGCGTGAAATGTTCGGGGTGTGTACTACCCGAACTGTGCCGTCTTAGGCGCGGCGGGTGGCCGCTACAATTAACTAATTTTTCTTTTGAGGCGGACTTGCACCCCATTTCACCCGTCAGCTTGAGCGACTGGTTAGGCGGCAGTGAGCGTTTTGAGTTGCCTGTCATTAATTTGCAAGGACTTGAATGGTGCGCGGTGAAAGTACTAAAATTCCACAAATTAGTTTTTGACAGACGCTTTTCTTTTTACCAGCAACGTTTTAGCGAACTGCCGCTTAACATATGCTTAGGCTGCGGGGGACAGCCTATCCCCCAAACCTGTTACCTCATTTCGTTTCTATATATAAGGGAAAACATTTCACATTATCAATACTGGGAAACATGTAAAAATGACGGAAAATATTACCGATTCAACAGCAATTCTCGACGAAGTCACCAAACTCTGTCGGCTGAGGCACTTGAGTATTCGCACTGAGCAGGCTTATACCCACTGGGTTAAAGAATTCATGAAATTCCACGGCAATAAGTCGCCGGGCGAGCTGCACACATCGCACGTCAGGGATTTTCTTTCTCACCTCGCACAACGCGGAGTTACTTCGTCTACCCAAAACCAGGCCCTCAATGGACTCGTCTTTCTCTATCAGCAGGTTATGAAGCAACGCCTCGGAGATTTGAAAGACATGGAGCGGGCAAAACGAGAGGCGAGAATTCCCGCCGTGCTCTCGCGGGACGAGATTTGGAAACTTCTCATGCAACTCAAAGATACACCCCTCCTCGTCGCATCGCTGATGTACGGGTCGGGACTGAGAATTCTCGAATGCGTCCGATTGAGGGTCATGGACCTCGACTTTGCAACCGGACACATCATCGTCCGCAACGGGAAAGGCGCAAAAGATCGCGTCACCGTCCTGCCGCACTCTCTCATTCCTCCTCTTGAACATCAAATCAGGAAAGTGAAACTCATGTACGAGCAAGACTGTGCACAGGGACTCGGCGAAGCATCCGTTCCGTCAGCGCTCGAGGTAAAATATCCCGGCGTTGCCCGACAATGGCCGTGGCAATATGTTTTTCCGGCCGCACGGCATTCCACCATCCCCGGCAAAAATCACACACGCCGCCATCATCTCGATGAATCAGCCATCCAGCGGGCTGTGAAAGAAGGACTGCTGAGAGCGGGAATCGTCAAAAGAGCCACGTGTCATTCTCTCCGCCACTCGTTTGCGACGCATTTGCTGGAAGAAGGCTACGACATCAGAACTGTGCAGGAACTTCTCGGGCATAAAGACATCAGAACAACGATGATCTATACCCACGTCGCAAACCCCGATAGGCCCAAGGTTCGAAGCCCGTTCGATTCTGAGCTTCAAAAATTAACCAACGGTCAAAAGCCCCACTTGCTTGCCCCGTGAGATGAATTAATCCCAATGACGAAATTGATAATGCCCATGCAATTCTATGTTTACATTCTGCAATCTCTTAAAGATCGTTTTTTCTATGTCGGCCTGACAAGAGATCTTCAAAAGCGTCTCGACCAACACAATGGAGGCAAGGTCGATTCAACCAGAAACCGAATTCCTTTTGACTTGGTGTACTGGGAGGGATACTTGAATTTCAGAGATGCCAGCAAAAGGGAAGAGTATCTAAAATCATCTTGGGGAAAAAGATATATCAAAGATCGCTTGAATTATCTCACGGGGCCGAAAGTGAGAAGTCCATTCGACATCCAAATCCAGACTCAAACTCCGACTCTCCTGGATTCCGTCAAACTTTTACCATTGGTAAAGACCCCACAAATAGGCTCTTAAAAGCGGCTAAACACTTTGAGGCTGTCCAAAATGTAGGGCGGGAAGTATTCCCGCCACCGCTGGGGTTGTGAAAATGATTTGAATTCAACAACTTTTGAAATTGCACAACTGGTCAAAAGTTACTTTTTGGACAGCCTCAAAGGTGCCAGCATGCTGGGGTGGTCGAGCCGAAATGAAATACAGACGTAACCCTATCCCCGCCTAGATTAGGAGGGGCCCAGCTCAATCGTGATCTCAGAAATCCGCGACTCCCTCTCC
>JACPSI010000105.1 GCA_016193365.1 Ignavibacteriales bacterium | reverse complement strand
GATGATACCTCAGGCGATTGACGAAATTCCGGTTCTCGCGGTGACAGCGGCTCTTGCCGGAATGCCGTTCAAGTTGCAGGATGCAAAAGAACTGCGAAGTAAAGAATCCGACAGGATTAAGTCAATTGTTGAGAACCTTCGCAAAATCGGCGTTGATGTGGAAGAGTCGGATGATGGGTTTGAATTTGAAGAAGCCAAAAACCTGCATGGAGCGGTCGTGGACAGCTTTCATGACCATAGGATTGCAATGGCGTTTGGAATCGCGGGGTTGAAAGTCCCGGGAGTTGTTATACGCAATGCGGAGTGTGTGGGGATCTCGTTTCCCGGCTTCTGGAACCTCGTTCAGCAAGTATCAGAAAACTAGTGATGGGCTCCGCCATCTCGTGAGTCTCCCGGAATCTCTCGATGGTTTGACCTCGTAAGATTCCGGGAGTCTTTCCTCGAGGTGGAGTCGAGCCACAAGGTGCCAATCCGATTGCTACCGCCGGATGTTGGGTGTAGCAATCGGATTGGTAACCATGCCGGCCTCCGTCTTAAAAGGATTTCTGAAGTCCCATCAAGACGGTTGATTGCAGCTTACAGTCTGATGACCTGATGTTTAAATTTGTCGATCTGAATTTCCGTGTGAAGCCACCGCAGAAACTCCAGGCCATATTTATTCAACAAGTATAGAATGTTGAGTTTCCGCTCCTGAAAATCCGACAGCGGAAAAACATGAACAGCCGCTTTGTCGATTTGCCTGAGCAATACCTCGTGCTGGCGTTTCTGGGCCGCAATCGCTCTTTCCCGCAGGCCATCAAGGTTTGACTTGGCCTTTCCGCGCGTATTTTCCACGGCTCCAAGCAGAGTCTGGTCGATACCCTGCAATGGAGCTTTCAAACTGTCGATTGTTCCTTCAATCGTGCTATAAGCGTTCGCAAATAATTCGTCGAGATTAACATCAGACATTTGTGCGGCGATTTTCTGCTTCACAAGTTCCACGTCGCGTACAAAATCGGCAAACTGCAATGAGAACCGTTGGAAAACTTTTTCCACTTTTTCTTCTATAATCGTGATGCTCGCACGCGGGTAGATGATGGGCTCCGGAATTGAAAAAGCCTGATAAAGAGGTTTGAATTGTGCAAAATAAGCTATTTCCGACGGCCCTGCCACGTACGCCACCGTAGGTAGGAGAAAATCCTGGCAAATGGGTCTGAGAACGACATTTGGACTGAAGAACTCCGGAGATGTTTGAAGAAGCGATTGAAGATGATCCTTTGAGAAGTGCTGACGGGTTCCTTTAAGCGCATATCCGTCTGGATGTGGTTCCACCGGATATCGGCCGCCGTCATGAAAAAAGAAAAGATTGATGGGCCGGGGCTTGACCTGAGCGTGATACTGTTTTTCCAGCTCCGCGCTCTGGTCGATGACCAATTGACAGTTCTTTGGGGTCTCGGAAAGTTCCTTCTGAAATACCGGCGCCAGAAGTTTTTTCAGTTCGACGTCAGACGGATCGAGAAAGATCAATCCGGAATCCTCGAGGAGGACGTTCATGAGGTGAACAAAGGCTTTGTTGAACGTCATTCCTTTCTGGTACGCCGTTCGGAATAAATCAAGAACTTTTGGCCTGAATTCGGTTTGCACCAACGCCTGTTCGACTTGAGTGAAAAAGGCTGTCAGGCCGTTGTCAAATTGCAGCGCTCCGACTGCGCCGACATTCTTGTCCGGGCTCTTACCCTCGATGGTATACTGCAGTGTGGAGATGTCGTTGGACGTGTTTAAGATATTGATTTTGCTGACTTCCTCGTAATCATGGTCCTCGCCTTCGAGCCAGAAAACGGGCACGAAGCGGAAGTCGGGAAAACGTTTGCCGAGCTGGTCGGCAAGCTTGATCATTGTAAGGGTTTTGTAGATCGTGTAGAGAGGGCCGGTGAAGAGCCCCACTTGCTGGCCGGTGACGACCGCAAATGTGGTATCGTTCAGAAGGGAATCAATATTCGCAAGAGTCTTCACGCCACAGTGAAAATTCCTATTCTGGTTGGCGAGGATTTGAACGACAGGAGAACGTTTGAGTAGCCGATCCTGCAAGACCTTGATGGTCTTCAACCAATCCTGTTCGTTCCGGAAATTACCACTATAGAACTTCTCCACTCTCTGGAAGTCGTTGACATAATCGAGAAAAAGGCGCGAGAAGGCGCCCTCGGTCGACGAGAGCTCGCGGTAGTCAACCCAATTCAGGATCTTATATTCTTCGGGAGGCAAAATGGTTGAAAAGAAATTTGACGAGCGCTGTCAATATACAACTTTGAAGAAGAGAGTGCAAGGTGTTGAAATTCACAACATCAATTGCAGTCGGAAGTTGGGGATTTTTTCTTGACAATAGCTTGAAGCTTTAGTATATTCGCAAGTGAGTTTCTGAGAATGAGAATCACTTCCATTTTCACACTGTGAACCAATGACGATCCCGGCTCCCCAGCCTGCCGCCGCGCCGAAAGCTGCCCCTGCTG
>JACPSI010000125.1 GCA_016193365.1 Ignavibacteriales bacterium | reverse complement strand
TCGAAAACCGCGGTTGAAAGAAGAGGTATATCAACTTTCGCTAGCACAAGTATGGTCGTTGTGAGGAGTCCGAAGGAGAGAACAACGAACTGCAGGTAGTCGGTGATGACAACAGAGAACATCCCGCCGAGAACAGTATAGAGGACAACAATGATCATCATGATCACCATGATGACCACAATCGCGCCCTGTCCAAAGCCCATGACCTCAGATAAGAAAATGCCGTCGAACTTTAGAAAAATACCCATGTTCAAGACTCCTCCGATGAACAGGAGCAAGCCGCCGAGCAGTCGCACATTTCGGCTGAACCTGGCCTCGTAAAACTCCGGAATGGTCATCACTTCGAAACGGCGAAGCGCTTCCACGATGAAACCCGTTTTGCCGATGACGAAGTAGGCGAGCATTGCAAGGATACCGATGCTGAAACACGCGAAACCGGAGACGTATCCCAGTTCCGCAAAATACATGAACGTGATCGTGCCAAACTCTGTCGCGGCGAAAGTTGCCACACCAAGCGCCACCTTCACTCCGCGCCCAGCCACAAGATATCCTGAAAGGTTTTTTACATATCGTGACGCCCAGAAACCTGCGGCAAGAGTTAAGACGAGGTAAACAACGACGATAAACCAATCAAGGGTTGCAAAATTCATTGTACCGGGGAGGAAAACGAAGTGTCGACCTAAAGTTGAAACACCTGGGACCAGAAGCGACCGTAGCTTGTCCATTTCATAAAATTGATTCCCCAATGAGGACTTGCGCCGCTCATCCAACACGTGGCCAGCCCTTTTTCATATGATCGCGATGCAAGAAGAGGATACCATTTTCCAGAGTGCTCAATTTCAACAATGGAATCACTCCCGGACCGAATCCGAACTTCGTTAAAGCCAAGAAGAGGAGGCATCGTCGACCAATCCAATGATTTCACGGCGGGATGTTGGGGCAGAACACACCTCACCTTGTAGCCCGCAGTCGATTCGATTAGGTCGTCGTGTTGCAGGCATTCGACCGGCAAGACGTCATGGAATCTCGACCTCCCCCACCCGCCTTTTCCAAGCTCTCCGCCAAAGCTCAACCAGCCGCCGTTCAGATGGAAGTGTCCCCCACTCCTCACCCATTCCCGGAGCAGGTCGAATCTATCCGGGAACACAATCGGTTTGTCGCCCCACTTTGCTCTCTGAAAAAAATCAGGATGAAGCATGAGGCATTTCGTTTCAACATCGCCGAAAACGATACTCGACGCCCATGCAAGCCTTTCATCGAACGCTTCGGGGGACATGTGATAAAGCTCCCAGGATGGCTGCGAGATGACTTCAGCTCCGGGAATTTCTTTGAGCGCATCAACAAACGGTTGAGCATAGTTCAGAACTTCCGCGTCTTTGCTCGGTGCTTCAAAGGGAGATTCAACATACTTTTGGCCGATATGAATGCACCAGTTGCCAACATGCCATATATGGATTCGCTTTGGTTCGCTCATTTCGTGTTCCTCGTAGGATTGTTCCTATCGCTGAACTCTGCCCGACCCGCCTTCTTTCATCAGATTCTCAACTTCCGACGTTGTGACGTGGTTAAAATCGCCAGGAATAGAATGCTTCAGACAGGATGCGGCCGTTGCAAACTCGAGCGAGTCCTGAGCAGACTTTCCTGTCAGCATGCCGAAAATCAACCCGGCAGCGAACGCATCGCCTCCGCCAACTCGGTCGACAATTCTCATTCTGTACTTGTTGCTTTGATAAAATTTCTTGCCGTCCCAAAACACCGATGACCAATTGTTCTCCGACGCCGAGATACTCTCCCGCAGAGTAATCGCGACGGACTTGAGCCCCGGAAAGCGTTTCATCAGCAGCTCGCCAACGGATTGATATCGTGAAGCGTCCAGTTTCCCCAAGCGAACATCCGCTCCGGACGAAAAGAAAACAAAAACCATCTCCGCATCTTCTTCGTTAGCGATGGCTACATCAACATGTTGCATGAGAAGTGTCATGGTTTTCTCTGCCTGTTCGCGATTCCAGAGTTTCTTGCGATAGTTGAGATCGCAGCTCACTGTGATATTTTCTTGCTTAGCGTTTTTTAGCGCCTCCAAGGAAGCTTCTGCCGCCCCTGCACTCAACGCTGGGGTTATCCCGGTAATATGAAACCAATTGGTTTCCTTGAGCACGTCGTCCCAATTCACCAACCCGGGAACGATTTCGGCAATTGCTGAACGAGACCGGTCATAAATGACATTCGACGGGCGTTGGGACGCACCAGTTTCCAGAAAGTAAATGCCCAGCCTATCGCCTCCTCGAAGGATGAAATTGGTCTTGACACCGTATTTCCGCAGCGAATTCAATGCCGCATCTCCAATTTCATTCTCAGGAAGCCGGGTCACATAATAACTGTCAATTCCGAATTGCGCGAGAGAAACGGCGACGTTGGCTTCTCCGCCGCCAAAATTGGCGTCGAATTGGGACGCCTGGACAAACCGCTGATACATGGGCGTCGACAACCTCAGCATGATTTCACCGAATGTGACAACTTTTGTTGACGGCATGAGAATTCCGTTTATGAGTTCATTGATTGTTTCGCTTCCAGAAAATTCTTCACCATCCGTGTGGCTCGTTCTGTCAACGCTTCGTATCTCTCTTCTTCAATCGCCTCCTTGTCCAGCAAATCGCCGCCAATACCAACGGCGACTGCTCCTGCCTTGATCCATTCTCCCACGTTGTCAATCGTTACACCCCCGGTCGGCATCAAGCGGATATCGGGGAATGGACCGCTTATGTCTTTGAAATATTTTGGGCTGAGCGACGTGGCAGGAAATACCTTGACGATATCAGCACCTGCCTTCCACGCAGCGAGAATTTCTGTTGGCGTGAAACAGCCCGGTATCGTGACAACGTTTTTTTCTTTGCAAATCCTGATGACTTCGAAGTCAGTTGTTGGGCTCACAACGAACGTGGCTCCCGCTTTGATGACTTCTCTAGCTTTGGACGCATCGGTTACGGTTCCCGCTCCGACCAATACATCCGGAGGTGCATTCTTTGCAAGATCCTGAATGATCGCAGCAGCGTTGGGAACAGTCATAGTTATCTCGATGCTCTTGACACCTCCGGCACGAATCGCCTCAACGACTTTCAAAAGCCGGCGAGGGTCTTTCATCCGAATAACCGCAACCACTCCGGTTGAAAGAATCTGATCGAGAACACTCTCTTGATTCATTGAACACTTGCCTCCAAACCACAACAGTTAAGAATAACTTTACCAAAAACGATAATAGGGTTTTCCCTGTGACAACCTCAAAACGAGTAAACCCAATTCGCGAGCATGATAATCTCCCCACATGGAAGATTCACCCTGAGGGATTTTACTTTTGGGTGGAATGTAGTCCCATCCGTTTGGCCGATGATACACTGAATGAAGGATTAAGCCTTCGTGCTTCGGGCTTGTTGAAAGATAAGGCTCCTGCAAAACTGTCCGCGTAATCGTCAACCCTGTGTTGAGATATCGCTGACCAGCTTTTTTTTCTCCTTTGATCATCAGATATTTCCCAAGCCGCACAAAACCCTGAGCTGCGATGACGGCGGCGGAGCTATCGATGGGTTCGTGCTCATTGAAGGGATCTCCAGGACGATTGCGATAGTCGCCCATTCTGGTGAGTCCGGGCGCACCTGTGTCCCAGTAGGGAATTCCATCTGTGGGTGATTCTTCAATATAATAATCCGCGACGGCTGTGGCGACGTCCACGAAACGCTTGATCACGTTCTTCTTATTCCACTTCGGCTGGAATGCCGTCGGCTGAAGACCTTCAAGAAACTCAATTTGTTCTGAGAATCCCAAAAGAATCCATGCTAATCCACGCGTCCACGTCGAAAACGGTGAGAATCCTTGCTGACTGCTTGGACAACGGTAAGAGCCATCATGCAAATTGAAGATGGATTCATGTGCGACGCGTCCCCGAACATCATAGATGTCGCGCCCTTTTCCAAAGAAAACATTAAATCGCGCAGTCGTTTCAGCGTGGACCAACAGGCGGTACGAGAGACTGATCTTTTTGTCGCCTTCACCCATCAATTCATGTCCAAGCTGATGGGCGACAGCCAACGACCTCAGAGAGCGAATCGTATCGGCAAACAAGGAATGTGGCCCATTAAAGGAGTAGATAAAGCCGAGGTTCCCCGGAAGTGCCGTCCATCGCGCCGCCTGTACCGCTCCACTCACCTTGAGCGCCAACTCGTAGAACGCTTTTTCCCATGTGTTTTCAAGGATTCGTTTTTCGCGCATGAGTCGAAGCAGGTTCCCGTACGTGCTGATGTTGTTAAACCCGTGATCGTGCACGCCTGTGTGGCTTACATGCTTCGCCATATGGTCGACCGTATTCTGGCGTCCAATATCCAAAAATTGTTTCTCATCAGTCGCATCAAACTGGAGCAGAGCAGAGCCAAATTGAAACCCTTGCGTCCACTCGGTCCACCCGCGGGAAGTATACTTTCCATCGGCGGTAAATACCGGCGCACCCTTGGAAGGATCCCATCTCTTCTGCAGCTGAAGAATTTTCTGCGCAGACAAAGAAAACAATTGCTCACATTGAGGAGCGAGATCTTTCGGCAATATCTTTTGATTGATCTGGATCATTCTTCAGAGTCTTGGAAGAGTCACTCCCCCGTCGATATTGATGACGGAGCCGCTTGAGAAGGGAAAGTGGCCGCTGAGAATTGCTTTGATCGCCAAACCCACATCGTCCGCCTCGCCCCAACGTCGTTGAGGGACAAAGCCTTCGCTCAACATCTTGTCGTATTTTCGTTTGACACCACTTGTCATATCGGTCGCCATGATTCCGGGCCTCAGCTCAAACACATTGATCCCCTCGCCGGAAAGTCGCGCTGCCCAAAGCTTTGCAACCATGGAAAGACCCGCTTTCGAAATGCAGTATTCTCCACGATTGGTCGACGCCATTTCAGCTGAGACAGACGAAATGAAGATAACTGCCAGCCCTCCCGGGAGAAGAGACTTCGTCTTGTCTTTAAGCCATTGTTGTACAACAAGTTGCGTGAGAAAATGGGGTCCCCGCAAATTCGTTCCCAGGACTTCATCGAACGACATCTCGGACATTTCGGTGATGTCCTTTCTTTCTTTTGGACCAATTCCTGCGTTGTTTACCAACGCATCAATCCGGCCAAATTCCTGAATAGTCTTCGTCACCAGGTTGTGTCGCTCCTCGGCAGAGTTGATATCCGCCTGAATCGCCACAAACCTTTGTTCTTTGCTGGACTGCTTCTTCCTGCATAGGTCGATGGTTTCCTTGGCCGCTTTGGCGTTGGAAACATAATTAAGAATAGCCGAGCAGCCGAGTTCGGCGACGCGCTGAGCGATGCCACGACCGAGTCCGCGACTCGCGCCTGTTATCAGGATAACCGGAAGAGATTCAGCCATTGAGCGCATTCCACAATTTATGCAAATCAGTTTTTTCGCTTCCGCGCGGCGCGCACTCTACGCAATGCATCTTCCCTTAATTCCATATTTGCCAGATCTCCGTACAACTCAGGACGGCGGGAAGCGCTGACTGCGAGCGTCCGGTCAAGTTGTTCAGAGAAGAAAAAATCTGTCACGCGTTTTTGTTCCAGATCTAAGTCGCATGTGATGACACCAATTTCCCGGCCGATGTCGGCGAGAATTCCCCCATCCCTCCCTATAACGCCACTCCGCCCAAGGATTTTTCCCGGCGTCCACTTCCCCTGCGTATATCCAAACGAAGCGGACACCAGCGGAAGACCAGTGTCGATTGCGCGCGCCCTGTAGCGGATTTCCCAGTCCACTTCCCCCCAACCCGAGCCGACGTGGGGAAACAAGAGCAACTCCGCTCCGCGCAGCATCAGAACCTGAGCCACCTCAGGATACTCAATATCCATGCAGGTCATGATGCCAACGCAGGCAAAATCGAGTTTGAACACTCTCTGGTCGTTCCCCGGAATGATTCCAAGGTCTTGTTCAGAAATTGTAGGATGTGTTTTCTGGTAGCATGCAGTAATCTTCCCATTTCGATTCATCAGCACGACATAGCTTGAAAGCTTACGCTGCCAGAGCCCAAACATGGGAATGGCGACATTGATTCTGCATTTCTTCGCTGCTGATGCGACGGCGTTCGTAAATGTTCCGGGGATAGGATCGGGCACATACTCCTTCCTGTTTTGCGAAACACTCCGATGGTGAAGGTTTGCGTACTCTCCGAAGAGAATCAAGTCGGAACCCCTTTCGCCGGCAACTTTGATCATTGCAAGAATCTCACGCAGGTTGTTTTGCTGCTTTTTCTTGAACGACGGCCCAGCAATCTCCGTGGAGAGCTGGCCGCAACTTATCCTGATTGAGCGTGAACCGTCTTTTTTCTTGTTCTTTCCTTCCTTCATACTTCTCCGACCGACGATAGGTCCTTTGAGCGAGTTCCGTACCAAATACCAAAACCTAAAACAATAAGCATCGCACCTGCGACTGTGTTCAGGATCGCCGGAGACACAGGCTTTGAGGGGAGCAGGGTGCACAACAGCAGTACTCCTCCAAGCACAAAACAAATTCGTCCGATAAGGTTGTAGATCGGCATCCCGGTGAATGATTTTGATTTTCGGTCAACAAGAACCGGGTTCCGAAGGTCCTGCTCAAGTTTGATGATTTCGACGTTCCGGGGATCGTCGCGCTTGTACCACAATGTGGAACCAAAAAAAACGACGACGGTTACGATGGATTCGCTTAACATGTTACGCACAAATGTCTGTTCTTTCCACATTCCAAGCGCCATGAGTGTCAATGCCACCGTGATCGCCGCCGCACAGGACGCAATCCCGGACCACCAGGGTGTCCGCGTGTACAACAATCCTAAAAAGACCGGCATCGCAAAAGCAGCTGTCAGCGAATAAAAACCTAATGCAAACTCAAATGCACCGCCGAGCTTGGGAATATAAAGAGCAACGCCGATCCCCAGAATACCTACAATCAACATCGTCAGCCTCGCGAAGAACAGCTGGTGTGATTCAGACGAAGATGCCCCGGTCAAGCGCTTCTTCAACGGGACGTAAATATCACGTGTGAGTGTCGCGGCTAGCCAGTTGAAAGCATCGTTTGCTTGTCCGAGTGTTGCAGAAAGTATTGCCGACACGACGAATCCGATCAGCCCGTGAGGCAAGAGCGCCAACGCAAGGCTGACAAAGGAAGCTTCCGAGGGAACGCTAAAGCTCGGCCAG
>JACPSI010000103.1 GCA_016193365.1 Ignavibacteriales bacterium | reverse complement strand
CGGCGAAGAGGACGGTCCCGTCGGTGATCAATATTGATAGAGAACCCCGAAAAGCCGTCCCGCTGATGAAAAGCATAAGCGACAAAATAAACTTCGTAGGAACCTTTTGATAAAGCGACCTCTCCTTCAAACGACCGCCTGCCACCGCGGCCGGAAGTGTTGTCAAAATCCATTTCCCACACAGACTCTCGTGTCTCAGCGTCAATGATCCAACCCCCCGCGTAAAGCTGAGGTTCATCGTCGCCAAACCAGTTTTCAAATTTCTTGTTTTCTCCCCCGCCTAAAGCAGAGATGTGAACCTTTTCATCCTGGGAGAGGGTGAAGCCTGCCGATTTGAGCTCGTCATTTCGGAAATCTCTGAGATCGACAATACTTTTGACTTGTGTCCCCGCCTCGCTTAAGGGTAAAAACATTAGGAAAGCGGCAACAAGGACGGAAATGCGAGGTAAACGAAAGAAAAACAAACCAGGATGAGATGGCATGAGAACCTCCGAGGTTGATGGGTGTTGGAAGTGGAAATCTTAGAAATTCTACGGAATGCCGGGCGTGGGGTTTCATTTCTCCGGCCAGTCTGCTTTTCCTCTTAGACTCGATTATGAGTGAAAAGGTTACGAAGAAACGGCATATAGACTCTTTTATCGCAGGAAGTTAGTGAGATTTGAAGCGAACGGCTCAAATAATTGACCGGAATTCTTCGGGTTGAACAGGTTGATGAAATAGTTTACATTGTCGTGCATCGCAGGCGTCTACCTTCGGCCGCTCTTCATGAAAGATGAAAACTCCATCCCCCCTCGACTCATTGCCCGGGCAAAAGAGTTATGCCGGGACCTTCGGAAGAATCAAACCGAGGCGGAAAAGGTCTTCTGGGAAGCCGTTCGCGACCACAGGCTTCTTGGCAGAAAATTCTATCGACAGTACCCCATTTTCATCCCGGATTATGATGATTCATTCTTCATTACAGATTTTTATTGCCATGAAAGAAAACTAGTGCTGTTCCAAAAAAGTAACATTGTATTTTTCCAGACAGCTGCTTTGGCACGGATATCACTCGGAATTAAAAACATCAACGCCTAAAACGTCCCCTCTCTGGCGTTGGCCCGTGTGTTGAGAGAGGGGAGCAGAGGGGTGTGTTCTTTTATCGAGTTCATTGGGTGAAATTGCAGCGGAAAAACACACACCCCTGCTGAGAATAAGCTATAGTTGTATCCCCTCTCGCTCACACTCAAGCCATCGCCGCAGAGGGGACTTTATCTCCGCCAAGGGCGGATCCGCCTCCGGCGGAAAAAACGTTGCCAGATATAAAACACAAGAAAACTAAATTGGAACAGCACTAGTCGTCGAAATTGATGGAAGTGCACATGAGAATCAAAAAGACTATGATGCAATGAGAACTCATTTGATCAATGAACTCGGTATTAAGGTCATACGATTCAAGAATGTTGAGATTAAAAAACATTTCACCGATGTTATTAAAAAACTTGAGCATCACTTAAGATAGGTTAGGCTATTGGAACTCATCCCCTTTCATCCCCTTCTCTTACCAAGAGAAGGGGTGAGGGGTTGAGTTCCCTAGCGCAAAACAACCGCCGGAGAAACTGTATGAAACATGCAACTCTTCTTTTCATTTTGTTTTTTCTTCCTTCGTGCCTCCTTTCCCAATCCAGATTCTCGCTGACATTCCCGAAAGACCGCGGCGGGCCGTTTGACGGTCGCTTGCTGCTAATGATTTCATCCGACAGCACAAGAGAACCGCGTTTCCAAATCAACGATGGGCCAAACACTCAGCAGGGATTCGGCGTCAACGTCCACGCCTGGAAAGCAGGCGAAGGAAAGGCTGTGGACAAATCCTGGTTCGGTTATCCAAAAAACGGCATCGCAGACATTCCACCGGGAGAATACTGGGTGCAAGGGCTACTGCACAAGTACGAGACCTTCAAGCGCTCGGATGGGCACACTGTCAAACTCCCCATGGATCGTGGAGAGGGACAACAATGGAATCGTGCGCCGGGAAACATTTTCAGCAAACCGAAAAAAGTTTTTATCGACCCCCGGAAAAGAACGGCGGCTGTTATCGGCATTTCGCTCGACCAGGAAATCCCGCCTCTCGAACCTCCAAAGGACACGAAGTACATCAAGCACGTAAGGATCAAAAGCGAGCGACTGTCGAAATTCTGGGGGCGAGATTTCTATCTTGGGGCGAATGTGCTTTTGCCGTGGGGTTGGGAAGAACATCCGAACGCACGCTATCCGCTCGCCGTTTTCCATGGACACTTTCCCAGAACCTTCGGCGGGTTCCGCGAAACTCCGCCCGACACAGGACTGAAGCCTGATTACAGCGAGCGTTTCCGCATGAGCGGCTACAACCTGATCCAGCAACAATACGCCTATCAGCTGTTTAAGGATTGGACGAGCCCGGATTACCCGAGGATGATCGTCATCGAAATCCAACATGCAAACCCGTATTACGACGATTCATACGCAGTGAACTCCGCAAACCTCGGCCCCTATGGCGATGCAATCATGTACGAACTCATTCCGTTTGTCGAGCAAAAATTCCGTGGAATCGGACAGGGCTGGGCCCGGTTTACGTACGGCGGCTCGACGGGAGGCTGGGAGGCACTTGCAGTGCAAGTGTTGTACCCTGATGAATTCAACGGGGCATGGGCGTCGTGTCCTGACCCGATCGACTTCCGTGCTTACACTGTTATCAATATTTACGAAGACGAAAACGCATATTGGATCGGCAAACCCTGGAAACAGACTCCGCGGCCGGGAAAACGAGACTACAAGAACGAAGTGACGGCAACTCTTGCGGAGGCAAACTTTTTCGAGCTCCTGCTGGGAGACAAGAGCCGCTCGGGCCAGCAATGGGACATCTGGGAAGCTGTGTACTCGCCTGTTGGAAAAGATGGATACCCGCAACGGATCTTCGATAAAGTCACCGGAAAAATCGACCGGAACGTCGCCGGACACTGGAGGGAGAACTATGACCTCAGCTACATCATCAAGCGGGACTGGGCAAAACTAGGACCGAAGCTACGGGGAAAAATCCATTTGTATGTCGGCGAAATGGATAACTACTATTTGAATAACGCCGTGCGCCTGACGGAAGGCGTGCTTGCTCAGCTCAAGGATCCGCCTGCAGACGCGGAAGTCGACTATGAATGCCTTGCGGAACATTGCTGGAACGGCGACCACAGCAGGCCGATCTCGATTTCACGCCTTCTGTATGTTCAACTTCACGCGCCGAAAATCGTGGAACGCATCAGAAGAAGCGCGCCGGCTGGAGCTGATACGACAAGTTGGAAATACTAAAACTGTTGCAGAAGGTTTTTTGATCGATAATGCAACAATCCCGGCGAAGACCATTCCTTCCAAAGCTCTTCTGTCTTGTCATTTCTTCGCTCCGCTTTGTATTCAAGGAACTGATCCTTTGCAAACCATGCCCCTGAAATTAGAAACCCTAATGCAATGAATTTGATCGCCTCTCCCTTTGTACTATTTTATCCAACGAATCTTGATTTTGTCCTCAACCTGTTTGAACTCTTTATCTCCAGTTATCAGCTCACATTTCTTCTTCATCGCAAGAGCCGCTGCAAAACAGTCAGCATAAGACATTTTGTGAGCAGCCTTCAATTGTGCTGCCTCGCGCGTTAAATCCCTTTTTATCTCTTCTAAACCCACAAGCTGAACTGGCAAAGCGATCATAGCATCCTCAGCTAGCTTAGCCGTTTTCTCACCCCCTGCACGAAAGGCGTGGTAGATAACCTCACCCCAATTTACGATCGATAAGAAAACCTCTCGATCCTTCGCCACGCACTCATCAAAAATTTTCGCCACCGCTTCAAACCCTTCTTCGCGTTCAAGGTATGATATCAACGCGTAGCTATCGACGACGGCGGACTTCATAACTCGCGTTCCTTCTTCTTGTCTTCCATAAGCGATTTCAACATCTTGCCCTCAGTCCCAACAACTCCGGCAAGGCTTTCAAAGTAACTCTTATTCAGGGGCTGCAGAATAATTTTTCCCTCTTTCTCAATAAAAGCGATCCTCGAACCTTTTATGATCCCCAAATTTTTGCGTATCTTCTTTGGAATCACGATCTGACCTTTGATGGTTACTACTGATGTCTCCATGGTATACCCTCCTTTGTTTCAATATTACTAAAACATATGAAGTAAGTCAAGAAAAAAAATAGTGGTACATGAAAAATGTTCGGCACACTTGGAAAATACAACAGCTTACAAAGGGGATGGCTTTGGGATCGAGAAGAAGCAGTCAAACAATAAGGCTGAACATTTGTTCGGCAAGTCGCAGCTCCAAATCGAGGAACAACTACATTTTCAGCACCAGTTGAACTTTGAAAGCGTTTAATCTATCTTTTGCCTTCAATCGACCTATCCTGAGAGGTTCATTGAGCGAACCAGTGCTAAAACATAAGTTGATCATAGACGGCAATCAAATACCGGCTACTTCAGGCCAGGAAGCGACCATCTTCAATCCTGCCAATGGAAAACCTCTGGCGAGTGTTCAGGAAGGCGGGACGGAGGACATCGACCGCGCAGCCCAGGCTGCGCATCGCGCCTTTCGAGAAGGCCCCTGGCGACGAATCACCACGCGCGAACGTGGCCGGCTGTTGATTCACCTCTCAAACTTGATTCGCGACCATGCCGAAGAACTCTCGCGTCTTGAGTCGCAGAATGTTGGAAAACCAATTCGGGAATCACGCGATGAAGTCAACCTTGCCGCAGATTGTTTTCAATTCTATGCCGGAGCTGTGGACAAAGTGGGAGGTCAGAATGCGCCGATTGCCGCTCCCGGCGTCGGTATTACTTTTCGGGAACCCATCGGCGTCTGCGGACTCATCGTTCCGTGGAATTTTCCCATTGCCATTTCGTGCTGGAAGATTGCGCCGGCGCTCGCCATGGGAAACACCGTTGTCGTCAAGCCCGCAAGCCAAACGCCGTTGACAGCTTTGCGTATTGCGGAACTCGCGCTTGAAGCAGGAATTCCGTCCGGAGTACTCAACGTTGTCACAGGACCCGGCAGCCGACTCGGAGAAGCCCTTGTGCGCAATCCACTCGTCCGGAAAATCTCATTCACGGGGTCAACGGAAGTGGGACGGAGCGTGATGAAACTTGCAGCAGACGATATCAAACGGGTGACGCTAGAACTCGGCGGGAAATCGGCAAATGTTGTCTTTGCGGATGCCGACCTAGACAAAGCAGTCCCTTCCGCGGTGTGGAGCGTTCTCGCCAATGCAGGGCAGGACTGTTGTGCCCGCAGCAGGCTTTTGCTGGAACAATCAATCGCTGAAGAATTTCTCTCCCGGCTCATCGAGCAATTCAAAAAAGTGAGACTTGGCGATCCGCTCGACGAGAAAACGGAGCTGGGCCCGCTCATTTCTCACGCTCACCGCACTCGAGTTATGAGCTACGTGGAAGCCGGCTCTTCCGAGGGGGCAAAGCTTCTGTGCGGTGGTGACATCCCGAACGATCAAGCCCTTTCTCAAGGATCATATGTACGGCCTGCACTTTTCTCCGACGTGAAACCGAACATGCGAATCGCTCAGGAAGAAATCTTTGGCCCGGTCTTGGCCGTCATGAGCTTCACGTCCGAGCAGGAAGCAATCGAATTTGCGAACGCCAGCATGTACGGTTTGTCGGGATCGGTGTGGACTTGCGATATCGGCCGGGCACTGCGCGTTGCCAAAGCCATCGAAACAGGCGTCATCTCCGTGAACTCAGGGCACAGCGTTCATCTTGAAATGCCGTTCGGCGGCGTGAAGCTCAGTGGCGTGGGAAGAGAGCTTGGACTTGCGGTGCTCGACCACTACAGCGAGTGGAAAAGTGTCTTCATTAATACGCAAGCATAGAATCAAGCAGCTCAGGAGCAGAGCTCCTTCGCAACTTGTTGCTGCCTGTTGCTTGTTGTGAGGGAGCTCCGCTCCCGAACAACAAGTGAGACCGAAATTCAATCTATGACAAGGGAACCGCCATGAACTCTCATCGAGGAATGCTCGACCCCAAAACTCTTCAACGCCTCGTCAAGGAAGAAAAGATTGAGACGGTCCTGGTCGTCTTCCCTGATATGTACGGGCGTCTCTTGGGAAAACGTGTCGTGGCACGTTTTTTCCTGGACAAGGTGCTACTCGATGGCATCCATGCATGCGACTACCTGCTCGCGAGCGATATGGAAATGACACCTGTACCGGGTTACAAATTCACGAGCTGGGATACGGGGTACGGCGACTTCCGGCTCAAACCCGACCTTAAGTCCCTCCGTCTCGCTTCTTGGCTTGACAAAACTGCGCTCGTCCTGTGCGACGCGTATGAAGAAGAAAAAGACGAACCGGTCGCCGTGGCACCGCGCACAATCCTGAAAAAAAAGCTGGAAGAAGCCCGGCGTACCGGTTTTTTTCCCATGGGTGCAAGCGAGCTTGAGTTCTTCCTTTTCAGCGATACATACGAGCTAGCGGCGGATAAACAATACGTCAACCTGCGCCCCGCCGGCCAGTACATTGAAGACTACCACATCCTGCAGGGAACAAAGGAAGAACATGTCGTAGCGGCGCTCCGTCACCATCTGGAGCATTCCGGCGTTCCTGTGGAAAACTCAAAAGGAGAATGGGGGCCGGGACAGCAGGAGCTAAACCTTGAGTACACAAATTTCCTCGAAATGTGCGACCGGCATGTTATCTTCAAACATGCTGCGAAAGAGATAGCCTGGCAACAAGGCCGTTCTCTGACGTTCATGGCAAAATGGAATTCGGCGCATGCGGGTTCCAGCATGCACATCCACGCAAGTCTTTGGAACGAAAATGGAACACGAGCGCTGTTTGCCGGGAAAGAAAAGCTGGGACCCTTTCATGTTTCTCCTGTGTTTCGGTGGTTTTTGGGCGGATGGATGAGCCATCTCCGCGATATATTTCCTTTTTTCGCTCCTTATCCTACTTCGTATAAACGTTACGTCGCCGGTTCCTTTGCCCCGACAGCGATTGCATGGAGTTATGATAACCGGACAGCCGGGTTTCGAATTATCGGCGAAGGGCCATCGCTGCACATTGAATGCCGCACACCGGGCGCAGACGCGAATCCCTATCTCTCCTTTGCCGCCACACTCGCTGCGGGGCTTGATGGGATTGCGAAAAAAATCGAACCTCCACCGATGTTTCAAGGTGACATGTATAAAGCACGGGAGCTTCCACAGATTCCAAAGACACTTCATGAGGCTGTTCACACCATGGAGCAAAGTACCTGGGCACGCTCAACGTTTGGAGAGGACGTGATCGATCACTATGTACATTTCTTCAAAACCGAGCAGCAGAAATTCGATGAAGCGGTAACGACATGGGAACTTGCCCGATATTTCGAACGTGCCTGAACGTGCCTGCGAACAGTGAGTAATCTGAATCCCATTATCGGCATTACCACGTATGCTGCGAATGAATTGAATCAGTTCTACCTCCCACGGGCATACGTCGACTCTGTTCGGTCGGAGGGGGGATTCCCTATTCTGCTTCCCCCTGGTGAGTCCCGCGTTCATGATGCGGCCGAGTTCATTGACGGACTCATGTTCGCCGGTGGTGGTGACATTGATCCGTCAAAGTATGATGGAAAACATCATTCTTCCATCGAACGTGTGAATGCGGAGCGGGATGAGTTTGAAATCTCTCTCGCAAAACTCGTTTTTCATTCGAATACCCCAGTTCTCGGAATATGTCGTGGAATGCAGGTGCTCAGTGTGTCATCCGGCGGTGATTTGATCCAAAACATCCCTGATACTTTGCCGCCTGGAATTCTTCATCGCGGAGAAGGGCGTACTCCAGCTCAACATTCAGTTCACATTGAGAAGAAGAGCCACCTGGGAAAAATTTTCGGAGTAAACGAAATCCAAGTTCAGTCTTCGCATCATCAGGGTCTGCATACTATTCCTTCGCAATGGAATATCGCTGCCCACTCACCCGACGGCCTCGTGGAGGCAATGGAACATAAAACCCATCCCTGGATGATTGCAGTACTTTGGCATCCTGAACTCTCCCCTGACGATGTGAGTCAGAAAAAACTGCTTCATGCGTTCATTGAAGCTGCCCGAAAAAACAAACTAAGAAGATCAATCGATGTCTCGGGGGAGTAGCCACCGTCATGAACAGGAGGTCAATAAGTCAACGGTTTCTTCCGTATAATCCCCGACTCACATTAGTAGCACGGATGTTGAGGAAGAACATGACCTTGTCCGAGATTCTTGTTTGGAATAAGCTGAAGAACAAACAAATGATGGGATACGATTTTCATCGTCAGAGACCGATTGACCAGTACATCGTCGACTTTTTCTGTCCGAGATTGGCGCTCGTTGTGGAAATAGATGGAGATTCACATGAAGGAAAACTTGAGAAGGACAGCACCAGGCAACTTGAAATTGAGCATTACGGTGTTCATTTTCTGAGATTCCCGGATGACGAGGTGAAGAAGGATCTCGATGGCGTGATAGAAGCCATTCGCGACTGGATAACAACGACTTCGAATTCAAAGCTCGGGCCTAGGTATAGACTCACACCCCTTCAACGACAGAACAGATAGTGAATCCCCTCTCTCCGACACACACATCCATCGCTGTAGAGGGGACTGGGAAAAAACTTGGGACGTCAGAAAAACTAGCCCAATACGTCCCCTCTCGTGAGTTGGGTTTGTGCGGTGAGAGAGGGGAAGAAAAGGGGTGTGAAATACGAAAAGCCAGAGTTAGAGAATTGAAAAAATCACTCCTTGCAAAGACGAATCTGGGAGGACGTTCATGAGATTATCAGATAAAGTTGCACTCATTACCGGAGCCGGAAGCGGCATTGGCCGTGAATCCGCGCTCCTGTTCGCGAAAGAAGGCGCCAACGTCGTTGTGGCTGATGTGTCTGAGAAAGGCGGAGAGGAAACGGTGGCACTCATCAAGAAAAATAACGGCAACGCAGTCTTTACGCGCGTTGATGTCTCACAAGCAGCGGAAGTCAAAGCAATGGTGGAGTTTGCAGAGAAGAAATTCGGAAAGCTCAGTATCCTTTTCAACAACGCCGGTATTTTTCACGACCAGGATGATTCCGTGACGACAACCGAAGAATCAGTCTGGGACCTTGTTATGAACATCAACTTAAAAGGAGTATATCTCGGCTGTCAATACGGAGTCCCGGCGTTACTTCGGGCAGGCGGCGGCTCAATTATCAACACAGCATCGTTTGTCGCCATCATGGGCGCGGCGGCTCCACAAATAGCGTATACGGCAAGCAAGGGAGGCGTTTTAGCAATGACGCGCGAAATCGCCGTCGAGTTTGCCCGAAAAAACATTCGCGCCAATGCATTATGTCCCGGGCCCGTCGAAACGCCCTTGCTGGCAAAACTACTCTCAGATTCCGCGCGCCGGCAACGCCGGCTTGTTCATATCCCCATCGGCAGGTTTGCCCGTGCAGAAGAGATCGCCAGCGCCGCCCTCTTCCTTGCAAGCGATGAATCTTCGTTTGTTACCGGGACAACCTTCATCGTCGATGGCGGCATCAGTTCAGCCTACATTACGCCAGAATAACTCATGCACTTTTGGCAGAAGGCGAAAAATCGAAGCTGCGAAAACATGAAAATGACGTCAATGTGAATTTCAAAACTCAGAAGTCAACTTTCCCCTCTCCTTTAACGCATGTACATGGAGGTAGGAGATGTGCAGGGCGAGGTCAAAAGCCAAAAACATGATCCCATCCTGTGAGGATGTCCAAAATGCCAGCCCGCTACGCGTTCTGGCGGGTAGGGCGGGAAGTATTCCCGCCACCGCTGGGGTTGTGAAAATGATTTGAATTCAACACTTTCGAAATTGCACAACTGGTCAAAAGTTACTTTTTGGACAGCCTCAAAAGTTGGCTGTTGTGAATCAAAATTCAGACATCAACTTTCCCCTGTCGTAAAACAGTCCCAACTATGAGCCATAAAACCCGCGAAGAACTCATTCAAGAGGATGTACACGACCTACGCAAGCTGGGAT
>JACPSI010000135.1 GCA_016193365.1 Ignavibacteriales bacterium | reverse complement strand
GGAGCGGAAGGAGGAGGCGAGAAATCCATTTTATCGCGTGGTGGAATTGGCAGATACGACGGAAGACCCGGCCCTTTGGAGAAAGAACTTTCCCATGCAATACGATGATTATTCACGTACGGTTGACCAGGTCCGAACACGATTCGGGGGAAGCGAGGCGGTTCCTAAAACTCCCACGCATGTAGACCCGCGTTCCGTTGTCGCACAATCAAGACTCGAAGAAGACCCTCGATTGAAATTGATGTGGGCCGGCTATGCGTTCGCAAAGGATTTTCGAGAAGAACGCGGTCATGCGTTTATGCTCGATGACCAGACCTACACGGAACGACAGGTTATTGCGAAACAGCCGGGCACGTGCATCCAATGCCATGCGTCGGTGTATGTGACTTACAAGAAACTCGGTGAGGGGGACATCTCTAAAGGCTTCGAGCGAATGAATCAAATGCCGTACGCGGAGGCAAGAAAATTAGTAAATCATCCCATAGCATGCATCGATTGTCATGATTCCCAGACCATGCAGCTTCGCGTCACCCGCCCCGGGTTTATCGAAGGAATTCGTGCTTATAAAGCGTCGCAAGGGATAAAAGAATATGACGTCAACTCGATGGCCACACGACAAGAGATGCGTACGTATGTGTGCGGACAATGCCATGTCGAGTATTATTTCAAAGGTCCGGAAAAGAGACTAACGTATCCCTGGAGCAAAGGCCTCAAGGTTGAAAACATCATGGACTACTACGAGGAAATGAAATTCAAAGATTGGACACATGCGGAAAGCGGGGCGGAGGTGTTGAAAGCCCAGCATCCCGAATTTGAAATGTGGAACCAGGGAATCCATGCGCGTTCCGGAGTGGCATGCGCAGATTGCCATATGCCGTATAAACGCGTCGGTGCGTTGAAAATAAGTGATCATCATGTCCGCAGTCCACTGCTCAATATCAACCGTTCATGTCAGACGTGCCACAAGTGGTCCGAAGAAGAACTGAAGTCGCGTGCGGAGAATATTCAGGAAAGAACCTTTCGGCTGCGCAACATAGCGATGGATGCCCTCGTCGATCTGATCAACGATATCAAATCTGCTAAAACAAAAGGACGAATGGATTCACAACTTGCTTCAGCACGAGGATTTCAACGCAAGGCTCAGTTTTATCTCGATTTTGTTGAAGCAGAGAATTCAACAGGGTTTCACGCTCCACAAGAGGCGGCGCGTATTCTCGGTGAATCGATTAACTTCAGCAGGTTGGGCCAGGTGTCACTCATTCAGTTGCATTAAAAAAGCCGGGGCGCATATTTGATACCACTCAGAGATATCAATCCAACCCATAGAGTTCCGGTTGTCAACGTCGCCATCATCGTTGCGAACGTGGCAGCATTCCTGTATGAACTCTCGCTGGGTCCGCAACTCGAAGGATTGTTTGCCTCCTACGCGGTCATTCCTCAACAAGTGTCCTCAGCAATAAGCGGACCGCCGTTTCACATGGCGCCCATCCTCAGTCTTTTTTCGTCGATGTTCCTTCACGGCGGGTTTCTTCATCTTGGCGGCAACATGCTTTACCTCTGGATTTTTGGTGATAATGTTGAAGATAAACTCGGCCACGGGCGATTCTTACTTTTTTATCTGCTCAGCGGATTAATCGCATCGGCCGTCCATATCGTGGTTGATCCTCTTTCGACTATTCCAACTGTCGGCGCAAGCGGAGCGATCTCCGGTGTCCTCGCTGCATACTTGCTCATGTTTCCAAAAGCCCGCGTCGTAACGGTTATCCCGATATTTTATTTCCTTCAAGTGACGGAGCTACCAGCCCTCGTCGTTCTGGGCATGTGGTTTGTTCTTCAGTTTTTCAACGGTTTCGTTTCTCTGGGTTATGAAACGGCCGGAATGGGCGGTGTTGCCTGGTGGGCTCACATCGGAGGCTTCGTCGCCGGACTCGTTCTTGTCATTCCTTTCCGCAAGTTTCGATGAGCATTCCCGCCCTTCAGGGTGTCGCATCTGCGTTTCGCGGAGTCGACATCCCGAATTACGATGTCATCACCAACTGCATGCATTGCGGCCTCTGCTTGCCGCATTGTCCGACGTTTGCACTCACCGGCCTCGAGAAATCATCCCCGCGTGGCCGCATCAGGCTTATCAAGGCCGTCGCGGACGGTGAATTGGCAATGACCGACGGTTTCGTTGACGAGATGAATTTTTGCCTCGACTGCCAGGCATGCGAAACAGTTTGCCCCGCAGGTGTGAAATACGGATCGCTCGTGGAGGCCGCTCGAGCGCAGATTTTTCAGGGAGG
>JACPSI010000134.1 GCA_016193365.1 Ignavibacteriales bacterium | reverse complement strand
GTCGGTGCTTTTTTGCCTTTAGAAGGACGTTTTGTCACTCCTTCGACCCAAGCTCTATCGCCAAAATCAAAGACGCGAACAATCTTGAGCTGCTTGACTTCGTCAACAGGATAACTCTGAGCTAACATGCCCATCACGGCGTCCTTACCTTCGGGGTTCTCAAGCATCTCGACGAATTCTTTTCTGAGCAGCTTTTTCAGCTTCGGCACGTCGTTCGCCATCTCAGCCTGAAGAAATTCTTGCACAGCTTTGGCGGGAGCGGTTTCAGCTGCGCCTGCCCCCTCAATGCTTGGCTTCGGCTCATGGTCGACAGGGGCATTGAATGTTGCGGTGAAGTCGTATTTGACAGATGCAAAATCATCAGGCTCTCCCGGGCCTATCTTGCCGGAAATTACTTTGTCGTTAAAGACTTTTCGCTCAAAGTGAATCCCGCTGGGAAACATTTTATTTATACCGCCGTTGAATGCATTGTCGTAAATCTCTGCTCAGCACTTCACCTTTCTTGTTGAACTTCAACCGCAATCCATGCAATGTGCCTTCCTTCCCCCTTGCGCTCAAATCAAAATCATCCTCGACGTCACCCACAGGCACATCACTGAGGAACAGTTTTGTGACTGTTATTTGGACGAGTTTGTGATTCGGACCCATATCCCAGTCTTGTGTCTCAAGCGTACGCGCATACGAGAGTTTGCTTGCTTTGCCGTCGACCGTCAATGTTCCTGACGCCGTGCTTTTTTCTTGTGCAGAGGCCGCGGCTGCTGCGACAAGGCAGCAGCAAAGAATTCTTAAGATGGTCATAGAATCCTCCCTATGAAGTTTGTTGGTTTGAATTATTGAGGCGATCTGAGCTATTTCATCAGAAGCATCTTCTTTATCATTTGCTGTTTGCCTGCACCGTTCGCTGAGCTTGCCTGCAGCTTCGCAAAATACAGCCCGCTCGGCAACTGAGAGGCATCAAACTTCACCTGTTGCAGCCTCCCCGCTTCCGCCACGCCGTCAAACAATGTTGCAACTTCCTGGCCCAGCATGTTAAACACCCGTAGGGATGCTCGACCATTCGTTTCTACCGTGAATTCAATCGTTGTCGTTGGGTTGAACGGGTTGGGATAATTCGATTCCAGCTTAAACTCCTTCGCCACCGCACCGATTTCCACCTCGGCATTGCCGTAATACTGGAACGTTCCGTCGTTGTCGATTTGCTTGATGCGGTAGGCGTAGCGGCCGGCTGGCAGGTTTGCATCAACGTAGCTATAATCGCGCGGCGATGTGCTTGTCCCAGCGCCGGCAACAAAGCCGATCTTTGACCAGCTGCCTAATCCAACATTGCGCCGCTCAGCTTCAAACCCATAATTGTTCAACTCGGTTGTGGTTGACCAGCGAAGCTCCGCGCCGAGGCGATTGGACACTGCCGAGAACGATGCGAGTTGGACGGGGAGCGAGCCAGTATTTCCAACACCGAATGACGAGAAGGATGAGAAACCACTCGCATTTGCGGTATAAATTCCTCCACCGACATCAGTAATCGGCGCTGAAACTTCATCCCACTGCGTTGAGTAACGGCCGATGACTCCTGAACTTGCGGGATTGAAGCTGCCGTTTTGGTCTGCTGTGCTCCATTGAAATGTCAGTGTAGAATTCGAAGGCCCACCTGAGGCTTCAGTGATATTCCATTGCCGGTTAACACACGCACTCTCATTTGGCGGGGCGACATCAAAACCGGATTGAACACCAACAGAATAGTCAGCTGCTGTGCCTGCGTTGTTAATCGTTACAGGATTGTATGAAGACGACAAGCCTATTGGAAAAAATACGTCGGATGCACCAACACCGTTTCTTCTTAGGGTTGACCCTTGAGATGCATCTGCGACAATGTAGCTCGTGCTCGAAGCACCAACAATTGACAGCGCTGATCCCATTGTCAAGGCCACACCAGCGTCTAAAGTGATTTTTCCACTCGTGAATTCGAGAGTATCGCTGACTGTTGCATTGCTGGAAAACGTCAAACCGTTAGAATTATCTAGTCTAACATTCGCGTTTGTTGCGAAAGTGATTGTCCCTCCCCCGCTAATGGATTGAGCGGAGGTCCCGTTAAATATGGTGACACCTCCATTTGAGGCAGGAGTGAACGTCAACACCTCGGCCGGGCCAACAATGATGTTTCCTTTTATGTTAATCGTCCCAGTTAGATTCAGATTCAAGGTGCCATCTGTGATCGTCAGGTTCTCAATTGTCAGGGCCAAACCATCCGTCGAAGATATGCTAGCCGTCGCAAAGTTTAGCACGAAGTTGGCATACGTTCGACCACTGAAGGATGGTGCCGTTGTTGCCTGATGATAGTATGTGCTCCCCGATTGAAATGTGCCCACCCCTCCGGACGTACCAAACGGATCACTTCCAGCTGTGAATATAAACGAAGACCCGTTTGCAAAAATCACGGATCCGGTTGTCCCCGTTCCAAATGGATTTCCTGAGAACGATGTACCTGACGTGAATGACCCACCACTCTGGAAGGTCACGGCGCTTGCATCCACTGCGATCAAACGATGGGCCGCTCCTGCCATGGCTATTGCCCCGCTCACACTGCCCGTGGCTGCAGTCGCAACAGAAAGTGTACATGCAATTGAACCGCTTACTGACAACGTTGAACCCGCTCCGACATCAAGGTCGTTACCAGCTCCTCCTGTGATCGTCAGAACCTTGGTTATTGTAGAAGCACTCAGTACGACGGTGGCGCTATTCGAAAGTATGACTTGGGCGACAGTCTCAGTGTTCAGATTTGTTACCATGGGCGTCGCCTGGACACTTCCATCGAAAGCCAAGATATCCGTTGCTAATGGAATTGTTCTGGTCGGGTCCCAATTCGTGGAGACCTGGTAATCGCCTGACGCGACATTCCACTTATAGGTCGTTTGACCCCACGCCACAGTGTTCATCAACTCGAAAACAAACACAGTAAACGCCTTACCAAGTGTTTTCATCGCAACTTCCCTCAGTTAAAAAATGGAAATAATACCGACCTTAGTTTTACCACGAAAACTGGTGCGGAATTTTTGCTTGTTCTTTAGATAAAATGACGCTTTGAGTTCTTTAAGAAGGGGGGAAAACTTGGGTAAAAGTCGTGAGAACGGGGTTGAGAGTCAAGGGAAAACGGATTGGTGGGCTCTCAGCTCAGGAGCAGACCCGCCCGAACGACCGCTCATTCGCGATTTCTGGTTCGGTCGGGCGGGGCTCCTTCGCAACTTGTTTGTTTTGAGGGAGCTCCGCCACAAAGCCGGCGGACAGGTCTGCTTCCGAACAACTTAGGCCGGCCAACCCGCGCCTACTTCATCAGCATTCATCCTCCAAAGCGTCAGCGAAGGAGGACCATCTTGCGCATCATCTGCTGTTTCCCGGCTTCCAACTTCGCAAAATACAGCCCGCTCGGCAACTGAGATGCATCAAACTTCACTTGCTGCAACCTTCCGGCTTGTGCCTCGCTGTTAAACAGCGTCGCCACTTCCTGGCCCAACATGTTGAAAACCTTCAGGGTTGCTTTACCATCTTCAGCCAGCGTAAACGCGATTGTCGTTGATGGGTTGAACGGGTTCGGATAATTCGATTCCAGTCTAAACTCCTTCGCCGCCAAGCCGATTTCCACCTCTGCATTGCCGTAATACTGGAATGTCCCGTCGTTGTCGATTTGCTTGATGCGGTAGGCATAGCGACCGGGAGACAGGTTTACGTCAACGTAGCTATAATCGCGCGGCGATGTGCTTGTTCCGGCTCCGGCAACAAAAGCGATTTTTGACCATCCGCGAGAACCAACCGTGCGGCGCTCTATGTCGAAGCCATAGTTATTTATTTCAGAGCTCGTTGACCATTGCAATTCAGCTCCTAACCGAGATGTCATAACAGAAAAATTTACAAATTGAACTGGCAAGGGTGCATCCGACCAACTGGTAGCCACGCGAATGCCATCGATTGTACCAGCACCAGAATTTGCATCTTGACGAAGGAATATCGCGGCAATTGCTGATGCATCAGTCCCGGTAGTTGTAGTGGCTTCAGGCGTTCCAGGCTCTGAACCAGGCAAGCTCGGATCTGTAAAAACAAACAAGTCCACTTGGTCATCGCCTGTTGAACCGTTGAACGTGTACTTCAAAACCAATAGGTACGTCGTACTAAAACTGAAATCGGTTGTTCCCATTGCAGTTGTTGATGTTCCCTTTGACACTCCAAACCTTAGATTCGAAGAAACGTTTTGACAATGTAATCGAACCGGGAAACTAGCGGCCAAACTCGGTGCAAATCCAGTTATGTAACTCGCAGTTGATGGAGCTGAAGACAAGTTGACGAGTAAGGAATAAAAGACTATCCCTGAAGTCTGTGAAGTAAATCCTAATCCTACCTCATCCGCGCTCGATGCTGCTACGATTGTTGCCCCATTTCCGATTCCGGAACCAGCGTAGCCTGAATAGCTGAGCCCAGACGACGAAACATTGCAGTTTGTTGCATTGTTTGTCCCTAGGACGGTCCAACCATTATTGGCTAAGTCCTCGCTCACTGTGTATGAAAAATTCTCGACTACCAACTGTCCCCACGCCACCGCGCTCATCAACACAACGCAGGCAAAAACAGCAAACGCCTTACCACGTGTTTTCATCGTAACCTCCCTCAGTTAAAAAATGAAAATAATAACTGACCTTAGTTTTACTACGAAAACGGTTCGGAATTTTTTGTTTATGCTTTAGATGAAATGACGCTTTGAATTCTTAGGAAGGGGGGAAAACTTTGGTAAAAAGTCGTGAGAACGGGGTTGAGAGTCAAGTGAATTCGGGCTCGGAAACAGGTTTTGCCACGACTTTTGCGCCAGAGGCGCATCAGCCTACGGCTGAAAAGTCGTGGCAAAACGCAACAAGCGGATTAGACTCCCGGAATCTCACAGGCTTCAACTCGAGAGATTCCGGGAGTCTTACCTCAGCAACATCATCCGGCCGGTTTCAAGGCGGGCTCCTGACTTCAATCGATAAAAATACACGCCGCTGGGCATGGCCTTGCCTGTCATGTCTCTGCCATCCCAGTGAATTCTATGAACTCCGCCGCTCAATTCCGTATTTGCCAGAGTCAGAATTTCTTTGCCGGTCATATCATAAACCGTAACCGTCGTATGCTGCGCGGTCGGGAGCGAAAATTCAATCGTCGTGCCGGGGTTGAACGGGTTGGGATAATTCTGCCGCAAGCTGTATGACTGCACGGGGTTCTCTCTTCCTGCAGATGTAGGCGGCTGCCAGATAAATTTGTAAATCTTTCCGTCGAACGCCGTCACATACAACTCTTTGTCCTGGTCGAGCCCGAAGGATGAAATCCCTCCCGCAGCTGTGCCAAAGAGTTCATTCACCGGCGGGTTCACACCGTCATACGAAAGAAACCAGATTCTCCTTGAGACATAATCCCCGTACACATACTTGCCGTACAACTCAGGAATGGCAGCTCCCCGATACACAAATCCGCCCGTAATCGAGAATCCTCCGGCCGAGTTATGAGCGTATTCCCAGATCGGCAAGGTGAGTCCCGTTTGGTTGCACCCCGTCGAAGGGTTGTAACAATGCAGGCCTTCCATGATGCGCCAGCCGTAGTTTTTGCCTTTTTCGATGATGTCGATTTCTTCCCATGCATCCTGCCCGACATCCGCCGCCCACAGCCATCCTGTTGTCGAATCGAAGCTGTACCGCCACGGGTTGCGGAGTCCGTACGCCCAGATCTCTGGCCTCGGGCTCGTCATGCCGAAATAGGGGTTGGTGGGAGGGATCGCATAGTTCCGGCCGTCTTCGCTGCCGTCCACATCAATCCGCAGCATTTTGCCGAGCAGTGAATCCAGGTTTTGCGCGCGGTTTGCGGGGTCGCCGCCCGAGCCTCCATCCCCCGTGCCAATGTAAAGATAGCCGTCCGGCCCAAACGCAAGTCCCCCCCCATTGTGGTTGCTGAAGGGTTGATAAATTTCGAGAATCACGAGCCTCGTGCTCTTGTCCACAGAATCCGGATTTGTGTTGCTTACCGTATAACGTGCAATCACGGTCCGCGCGTTCGGCTTCGAGGTATAATTCACGAACAGGTATCGGTTTTCCGCGAACCGCGGGTGAAAGGCGAGTCCGAGCAAACCCTGTTCACTGCCGACATCATGCACGCTGTCGCGCACATCAAGGAACACATTTGCAGAAGACACGGATGGAGCGTTGGGAAAAATGTAAATCACACCAGGCTGGGTGACCACGGCTATGCGGTTCGTGCCGTCCGGGGGTGACTGAAGGTCGAGAGGCTTGATAAAGCTGAGATTGGGAAAAGCGGATTGGAGCAGGATTTGCGCGTGAAGGGATTGGCCGGGAGCTCCGCAGACGACCAAGATGCCCAACAGAATTGCCTGTGTTCTCATCACATTCCCAACTGCCTCAAGGCGTTGCCGGTTCCCGTTGGCTCAAAACCTTGTTGGGAGGGAGCTCTGCTCCCGACCAACAAGGTTTCACAACAAGCATTCCACCCGAATCACCGAATGATCGTTTAAGACATAGTTCCGCGCGCTGGAGTATTTCCAGTGTTCAGGTTCCTCCACGTAACCTTTGCGAACTGGGTTGTCGTGAAGGTAATCCAATTTTTGTTCGATAAAGCCTTCCGTCTCCAAAGCAATGGGGTGGAATCCATCCTGCCAAACCTTAAAATCATTTCCCCGGCCATCCAGTGCGGCGGCTCGCTTGAACAAATCCAAAGCCGGTATCTTTCGCTCTTCACGAAGCAATGCGGTGATTTCTCTGGATGTATGTGTATTAAAATCCCGCATAATGTGCGAAACGTTTTCTGGAATATCCGCCGAAATAATGTAATGAGCATGATTTGGCATGATGACGTACGCGTGGAGGTGAAGCCCTTTTTTTGCAACACTATACTTCAGTGCATCGATGATGATCTCAAAATACGGAAAGGAAGTAAAAACAAATTGCCAGTCAACAATGGTGGTTGTGACAAAGTAGAGCGAAACTCCGGGCACGATCTTCCAATGGCTCATCTTTCCTCTGTAGCTCAGGAGCAGAGCTCCTTCGCAACAGGTTGGGAGGGAGCTCCGCCTGCCTGCCGGACGAATGCTGTCCGTTCGGTAGGCAGGCTCCCGACCAACCTGAGAGCCGGTCACGCCGACGGAACGGGTGCGGAGGCAGTTCTCCCCTTCTGCATTCTCTTGTAGCCAAACCACGCAATCAAACCCAGGACCAGCCCGACGAGAATGTACATGATCGTCGACGGAGGCTGGACGGTCTTGCGCCACGCGTTGATTCGTGCTTCGAGCTCCTCCGAGAGCGAATCGCTGAGTTCGCCTTTTTCCACGAGGAGCGGCAGCCAATTCTGCTTGACATCTCCCCGCCAGACGCTGTCCGAAAAAATGACATATCGCTTATAACGCGTGTCGTCCGTCTCCTGGCGCGCATTTTTGATCTCGTCTTCGATGAACTCCGACAGGTTCTCGTAAAATTCTTTCCCGTTCCGAAATTCTTTCACCGCGTATCCCCTGTTGCGAAACTGGAGGTTCAACTGGCGCCAGAACATCGTTTGCGCCTTTCGTCCCCAGTCGGCCAGCATCGTATCGATCTGCGTCACCTCGTTCATCGCTCGCTTGTTCGTCGCATAAAGGGCAGCAAGCTTTTTCCCGAACCCCTGCCACTGCACTTCGAAACGTCTCTGCTGCTGTGCGATTTCAGCCACGTCGCGGCCTGTCAGAGATGTCGTTTCGAGAAATTCGATATTGTCACGTATCGATTTTTTTACATTGGCGAACACATTCCCTTTTTCCAGCCGGCCTACGAGGCTCCTTTTCTCCACGTCGCGCATGGAGCCCACATCTTTGTCATACTGCAGGAAGAGGCTGTCCACCAGCATAAAAATCAGCTCGTCCCTTTTCTGGATGTGGGAACGAAGGCTTGCAACGAGGCTTTGGAGAGAATCGATCGTTTCCTTGGATTTTGAAGCGCTCATACGCTGGATCTGCTTCAGGAGGTTCGTGTTCTCGCCGCTGAGCTTCTCCACCTGCTCGCCCAGGAGGTCGACCTGCATCCTCAGCTCCGCAATACGCCTCACCTGGGCTTCAATGACGCCGAGTTTATCCTGCGCGAGCCGGAGCTGGAGGCGGGCGTCGGCAATGCGCTTGTCGAAACCGTCCGGATAGAGAGCCTTGTTGAGGAGCGGCTTGTACGGCCCGTATTCTTGCTCGACCTCAAAAATCTCGTGCGCGATGCTTGCACAGTCTTCGACGGTTGCGGCCGCTTCCGTTGCTTTTTGAATTGCCCGGTATCTCGACTGAAATCCCTGGACGATCTGATAATCGGATTTCTCCTGTCCCTCCGCCCATGAGAACAGCACAAGCAGAACGGCGGTCATTCGAGTTCCGTTATGTCCGAAGTTGCTCATCATTTCCCTCCTTGCTGAATTCCGCTCTTCGAAAGCAGCATCGGTTTGTCCTTGTCATTGAGCAGTTGAATATACGGTGGCCTCTGGTTCAACGCGGGATTCTCCAATCCCGTTTCTTTTACCATGATCTTGTTTTCGAGTTTGAGGCTGCCATCGTCGGAGGAAAAGACATACACGTTCTTGAATTTTGCCGCTGTTATGTAAAAATATCCGTTTGCGTCGCGGATCACTCTCAGGGTTACCCTCGACATACGTGTGGTGTCGCGCGTTTCCTCCAGAATAAGCGGCTTTGCACTGAACGACATGCTATACCTCTCTTCCTGGACCATCCCCTTCGCATCAACTGCGAGAACGCTTTCGACCGGCCAGGAAAAATCGGCCGGTTTCAGCATCAAGCCTGAACAACCCGCGAAAACAGCAGCAAAAAAGAAAAGGCACAACAACGGCTTCATACGAGCCTCTCTCGATTGTGATTCTCGATTCAAAGCAAACAATCAGCGAATGTAGAAAAGAAAAGTCTGGGATTCAAGCTTTGGGCTTCTCTCCGTGAATGTCAGTCCTGCTTTTGCACCTGCACATCAGTGCTCGCCGTGATTGGTTTTTCTTTCGCACGCAGAGATTTCAATTTCGGAGCGAGGTACACCCAGAGGCGATAGCCGAGCAGGACGACAACGATTGCACCATACGTCAATGGACGGCTGGTGTCAGCTTTGACAAGCCACAGATAATGGATGACCCCGCCGATGGCAGTGAAATAAATCAGCCTGTGCAGGGCATTCCATCGTTTTCCTCCCATCCATTTCGTTATTCTGTCCGTCGAGGTGAGCGCAAGTGGAATCATGAGCATCAGGCTGGCAAAGCCGACGGTAATAAAAGGACGTTTCGGGATGTCCGCAAAAACTTCTTCCCACTCAAAAAACTTGTCGAAATACAGGTAGGTCATGAAATGCAGAGAGCCGTAGAAAAAGGCGTACAACCCCAGCATGCGGCGGAATTTTCCTGCCGGCGCCCATTTCGTCAGCCGGCGGATGGGCGTCACACACAGCGTCATCACGACGAACCTCAGTGTCCACGTCCCCGTCGTGTCCGTAATGTCGTCGAGAGGGTTTGCGCTGAGGTTGTCTGTAAAAAAATCGTAAGCAAGGAGGGAAATCGGTAAGAGGCAGAGGAGGAAAACGACTGGTTTCAGTATTTTGCGGACGAAGTCGGTTTGTGTCAATCTGAGATTCCTCTTTGTGGCGGATACCCTGTTTTTCCCTGCGGCTGAGGAGCGGAGCCTGTCTGACGACAACAGGACCCTTCGCAACAGGAAGGTCGAATGTGCCACGACTTTAAAGTCGTGGCACAACGACTCAATAGTTCTTTTTCATATCCATCCCCGCGTACATCCCCGCCACGTGTTCCGCGTAGCCGTTGAACATGAGCGTCGGCCTTTTGCGAAACTCGCCGATGCGGCGCTCTGTTTTTTGCGTCCACCGCGGATGGTCGACCTCCGGGTTTACGTTGGAATAAAACCCGTACTCGTCCGGTGCTGCAATGTTCCATGTTGTGGGCGGCTCGTCCTGGACAAACTTGATCTTGATGATGGATTTGATCCCCTTGAAGCCGTATTTCCACGGCGTAACGAGACGTAAAGGGGCGCCGTTCTGGTTTGGAAGCTCCTTCCCGTACAGTCCCGTTGCCATAAAACTTAGCGGGTTCATCGCTTCGTCCAGGCGCAAGCCTTCGACGTACGGCCATTTCAAAAAGGGCCGTTTCTGGCCGGGCATTTCCGCGGGGCGAAAGACTGTCTCGAACGCGACATACTTTGCCCTGGACGTTGGTTCAACCTTTTTCACCAAATCGGCGAGCGGGAAACCCATCCAGGGGATGACCATCGACCACGCTTCCACGCAGCGCATCCGGTAGATGCGATCCTCCATTTTGAACGGTTTGAGCAGGTCTTCGAGATTATACACGGCCGGCTTTTTGACGTGACCTTCAACGGCAACAGTCCACGGCTTTGGCTTGAACGAACCTGAATTTTCCACCGGGTCGCTCTTGTCCGTGCCGAATTCGTAATAATTGTTGTACGTCGTGATATCCTTGTACGAGTTGAGTTTCTCGTCCGTATCGTACGGTCCCTTTGCTTTCGGTTTGTAGTCTTGCGTCAGCGCAAGAGCGTTTTCGCTCATGATGGAACCGACAGCCATTCCGCCCATTGCCACCGAGGCCATGCGAATCCACTCACGGCGGTTGTAATAGAGATGTTCGGGCGTAATCTCTGAGGACTTTATATCATCTTTGCGCTTGATCAGCATCTGTTGGTCCCTCCATCAAATCCATTCAAAAATCGAAGGCGTTGCAAAAACGATTCAATCTCTGTTCCGATTCTGATTATCCGCGTTCCTGTTTCCACCAACGAGCCACGACGTTTTCGATGACGGTTTTGGTTTCGCTGTGTTTCCATTTTTCATAGAATTTGATGTCGCTGCTGTCCGGTTCCGGCTTCGGAAAATCCACCTGCACGCGCAGCGGCATGGAAATCGATTCGCCGACAATCAGCGCTTCACCCTGGCGGAGCGACGGGAGCACATCCACAAGGCCGGCAAACGTATCCGGTACGAGCCGTTTGATGTAGTTCTGGTCGAGCGGGTTGGTCAGGCGCAGAATGACGTAGTTGTTGCACTGGGAAAGAATTGTTTCGGAGACTTCCACCGGCCTCTGGCTCACCACCATGATACTGACGCCGTATTTTCTTCCTTCTTTCGCAATGCGCTCGACTGTGCGGCGGGCCGCGCTTGTACCGATTCCGCCGCTGGGTAAATAATTATGCGCTTCTTCGAAAACAATGAGAATAGGAAAGTCACGCCTGGCCGGATTCCAGAAGTTAAAATCAAAAATGAGACGTGCGAGAAGAGAAACGATCGTGTTCACAATATCGAACGGAACGCCGCTGAGGTCCAGGATAGTTACCTGAGCCGATCCGTCCGCTCCGAGAATCCTCGAAAGCATATCCTTCAACTTCACGGTTTGGGCGTACATTTTTGGCCTGAACATAAAGGCATACCGCGGGTCATTGAGTTTTCCGTCGAGCCGCACCAGGAAACGGGTGAACTTTCCGTAGAACGGCCCCTCTTTTGCCGCAACAGTTCCGCTCCCGACCTTTTCCGTATCAAGGAACTGCATCTTCGCCCGGATTTCAGAAATATCGAAATAGACTGGAGTGTCCACCGTGACAAAGTTCGACATTTCAGGATTCTTGCCTTTCTTCGAGGCGACAATGAGATCTTTCAGGACCGTGATTTGCGACGCCGAATGCTCGTCGCGCTCATCGATAAACATCTCGCGAATTTCCTCAAAGTTCATCAGCCAGAAGGGCAGCTCAAAATCCGCAATCGGCAGGTGATTGCAGTTGTCCTGGAACGCTGTCCGGTATTCGTTATGAATATCCAGGATGATAATATTCGTGTCCGGGTATTTCGTGACTTTTTGGAGGATGGAAGCCACGGTGCAGGACTTTCCCGAGCCGCTCGACCCGAGCACGGCAATATGCTTTCCGAAAAACTTGTTTGCATCGAGGAACGCCCGCTGATTTTCAAACAGGGAAAGATTTCCGACGGAAAAATCATAGCGCTGATAAACGGAAAACGCCACGCCGAGGTCGGCGTCCTCAGCCAGATACACGGGGGAATCCACGGGCGGAAACAGCGAGACGCCGCGTTCATATCTCCCTGCTTTCACCGTACCTGCCAGAGTCACGGTCATGAGGTATCTCTGTGCCGATTTTCCATTGTGTGCCACATCTTCTTTTCGCAACTCTGCCACCATGCCGAGCAAGACAAGGTTGCTGACCGGGATGAGTACGTACGTGCCGATTTGTCCTATGTAATACGCTTTGCCGTTGAGGTCTTTCTTGAGAGAGGTAATGTTCTCATCGATCAAGACTTTGACCTCCGCGTTGTTGATTGCGGAAACGACACCGATGCGTTTGTTTTCCATGTGCCTGCGCCCTTTTTGTTCTACTCTTTCTTAAAGATGGTGAGTTGGGAGATGAAATGCAAAGACCAAAAGGTCACTCAGTGAATTCTCTTCACAACGACAATGGTCTTGTCGTCGGTATATTCCGAGCCTCGGGAAAAACGCTTGACGTCGTCCAGGATCGCCTCGCAGATTTCCTTTGCCGATAAGTGATGAAATTCCCTGACCTTTTCCTGGATCTTCTGTTCGCCGTAGATTCCGTTGCCGAGCGCCGCAGCCTCACTGATGCCGTCTGTGTACATGACGACTATATCCCCCATCTTCAGGTTTGTGTTCTCGACGCGATAGATTTCGTTGGGAAACGGTCCGAGGAGCTGTCCGGTCGGGTCGAGCGTTTCAAGCGTGCCCTCTTCGGCGTGGTAGACGATCGGGCTATTGTGGCCCGCATTGGAATAGAGAAGAAGCCCCTTCTGATTATCTGTGAGCTCCAGGTAAAACATCGAGACAAATTGTTCTTCCGAGAATGAACGGTTCACGAGTTTGTTGATGCGCGACATGAGAGAGCTGATCTTCGTGTGGTAGGAAATCCCCATCCGGATCGCTCCCACGACATACAACGCCTGCGAAGCCGCCTGAAACCCCTTGCTCGCCGCATCGCCGATGACAATGCTCAGACGGTCCTTATCTTCGTCCGAGTACAGATAATCGAAAAAATCTCCGCCGACAATGCGGTCGGGTACCGAGACTCCGTAGACTTCATAATGATAAAACTTGACCGCCGGCTCCGGCAGGATGCTCTGCTGAATCTCACGGGCTTTGTCGAGATCCTGCTCCAGCAGCATGGCTTTCTGCTCAATCCGTTTCCCGCGCAGAAGCGAAGTAACCGCCAGACTGATGATGTTCAGGTCTGTGGAAAGTCCCTGGTCGATGGCATCGAGGTTGAAGGCCAGGACGTACTGGTAAACGTATTGATCCTTGTATCGGATGCGTTCTCCGACGCCGGTGGCTGAATACTTGATAATGCCCTTGCCTCGAAGATAGGTATCCGTCTCGTTGGCGATGATCGAGCGCTGGTCGGCAAGATGCTGGAACACCGGGTACTTCGCCACCTGAATTTTGTAGCCGGGGTCGAGCTTGTCAATCTGTCCTATCTGATGAATCAGCCGGTAGGATTCCTGTGAGGGCTCGTACCTCCAGATCCTCCCCCCTTTGATGTCGATGTTCTCATTTTTGACGATTTCGTTCAGAACATGCTTGAGCAGTTCTTTTTCCGTCTTGAAATGCTCCGACGCAAAGCTTTCGATGGTCCGGTATAAACGACGTTGATTCATAACTGCGTGGGTACTCGCTTTCTGAGTTCAGTCTTTCGCTCATTCGTGGGTAATTCATTGCACGAGGTGTGCATTGTTGGATATTTGGATTGTTGGATTATTGCGGCCGTTTCATTTATCCATCAATCCATAAATCCCCGCCCGAACGACCGGGAAATGAGGAGCAGGAGTTCGGTCGGGCCAGCCCGCCTCGCGGTCTGGCGGGCGGGCATTCATCCAAACAACAGTTTCTTCATGAAACTCTCCAATCTACCTCGTACACTTTCAACGGCGCTTCTTTGCCTTTGACCGTCATCGGCTCCAGCTCGAGAAGCTTAAACTCGCTGTCCGCTTTGATGAATCCGGCGCTGGATTCGGAAATCAGAATCTGGGAAGCTTTCGCCGCTCCGCACAACCTCGCACCGAGATTTACATTATCGCCGATGACAGTGTAGTCCATGCGCTCATCGCTCCCCATTGCGCCCATGACCATGTCTCCGGTGTTGATGCCGATTCCGATATTGATGACATCCTTGTCCTCAGCCGACGCATTGTTTTCAATGTCTTTCTGAATTTCAACAGCAGCCCGGACTGCGTTTTCCACCATCGTCTTTCCTTCGAACACGGCGACCAGTTCATCCCCCACATACTTGTCGATGTCGCCGCCGTATTTGCGCACGACGGCAGACTGTCGCGACAGGCAATGGTTGAGCATGGCGATAACGCGTTCCGGCTGGACTTTTTCGGAATACGCGGTAAACCCCCGTATGTCGGAGAAAAACACTGTGGCAAGTTTTCGCTCCCCGCCCAGCTTCACACCACTCAGGTCGGCGCGACGCACCGCCTCCACTGTTTGTTTCGAGACAAATTTTTGCAGATGAAATCGTTCGCGCAAGCCAAGAACCATTTCGTTCATGCGTCGGGCCAGGTTCCCGATTTCGTCCTGCGAACGAACGTCAGCCTGAACACTCAGGTCTCCGCGTCCGATGCTCTGAGCAACTCCTTCAATCGCCTGAACCGGCCGCACCACCACGGAACGCATGAAGTATCTCAACACCAGGTAGACGAGCAGCAGTGTCGCGCCGCCGATGCCCGCAGACCTGACTTTGTTGGCTTGAATCGTCGCATTGATAACCTCCCGCGAAGCTGCAACTTCCACGACAGCTCGAACAGGATGATTCTTCCCGTGACAGGAATGGCAGCGGCTTTCATTCGGGAGAGGCGAGAGCCGGACGGTGAATTCATCGCCGTCAGCGCGCGTTTCCGCAAATTCGACGGTATCTTTGTTTTCCACGATGGATTTGTAATACCCGGATCGGTCTCGGGGCTTCGGGTTGAGAAAGCGTTCGTTCCCCTCTTTGTCAAAAACGCGCAATTTGTTCAGAACGGCTTGTGCACGGAGCTCGTCAAGGTAGAACCGCACTGCGTTAGCCTTCCCGACAAGCATAATACTGCGAAACCCTTCAAAGACAGTCCATTGAAGCACTTCCGTGAATCTTTTTTGCGGGTCTTTCAGAAATTCGTTCAGCTTTTCCTTCTGGAAATCCACGACAAGGACACCCCTCATCGGGAATTTCGACCCGTGACACACCTGGCACCTTTGCTGATTATCCAGGGGCACAAAAACTCTCAGTTTCTTTCCTGCATCCTGAAAAACATGCTTTGCATTCCGAGGTTTGAGAACATCGATAATCTTTGTGTCGGGGATCTCGTACACCTCGGGACCGAACGATAAGAAACCATCTTTGCTGTACACCTGTGCGGCGTCGATGCCGGGGATGCTTCGCACGCCTTCCATAAGGGTATCCGCCCTGTCGCCATGGCCTCCCACCATAATCGTCCGAAATGCAGTCGCAATGAAATTCACAATGGCGCTCGCAAGCCTCTTTTGTGTTTCCTGCTTCGTCGAAGCAGAGATTTTTTCGGGATGAAAGGCAACCTGGAGGACTCCCCGCAGCGGTTCGTTCTTGTCGTGACATCTCCAGCATTCGGGACTGTTCACCAGCGGTTCGTATCTCGAAAAAACATTCTGTTGACCGTCCTTCATTTCCAGAGACTTCATGTGTCGGGACAAGAGGACCTCTGCCACCGTTGCGTCGTTGACCGTGTGGTCAACGCCCTCCCCTTCGCGCAAAAACACCTCCCTGCCGAACCTGTCGTAAATCGTCAGGTCGATGTCGAGGCTTTGCCGGACGTCGTTGACAAACTCCGAAGCAAACGGAGCCTTGCCCGTGAGCATGACATTCCGTATGCCGGCCATGAGCGTCTCGGAGGAATTCCGGAGAATCAGGCGGTGCTGGTGCAGCAGGGCCCGCGATTCCTCCTCGATGGTGATGACCACATACGTCCCGAAGCCCAGAATCAGGACGGCCACGAGAAGGAGCAGGATCTTGAATTCAAGGCGTGTCTGGATTTTCCTGAACAATTGAGTTCCGCGTGTGTGCTAAAGAAATGAGTGAAGGTTACGAGTGAGGAAAACCGGGGATAACTCCCAATTTTCATCAAATTATCAAAAAATTGGGGTAAAATCAAACAGCGGAAATCACTTCTGCTGCAGACGGTAGTAGTTAATCAAATCCGTGCTTTGCGCTTTTGCACCGAGCTGCCGCACCATGGTCACAATTTGTCCACGATGGTACGACGAATGATTCACCTTGTGCTGCATTTGATAAAACAGCAGTTCTGTGTGAGGGTTTCCCTTGATATCCTTGTATGAATGCGGGGATTGAAGTCTATTATCGTTCAACGTCGTGATGAATTGTTTTATCTCTCCGAAGTGAACCTGCCATCGGTCTTTCAGAGCTTGACGGCTGGGCACGTCCTCTGGACGAATGAGCGTGGCCGGAGAATTCCCTTTCCACCGCTCAAACCAAATCCAGTCCGCCCCGAAGAGATGCACCATCGTGCCGTGAACTCCACCGTGACTTGAGCCCAGGTCTTTTTTGAACTGCTCTTCGGTGAGAGGGTCGAGAATATCGAGAATGCGGTCCGTCGCCCATTCATCGTAGTCATACAATGTTGCAATTTCCTTCTGCGTCATGCATCTCCTTTCTTAACCGACAAAGACTTTGAGCCCTTCCGTGCAGTTTTGACAGATGTCGATGTTTTTTCTTCCGTGAAGGATCGCTTTTCGGAACTGATGGTATTTTTTCGACCGCCACAGCTCCTTGAAAGATTGCTCTCCGATATTTCCGATCTCGTATTTTGCCGATTTGTCGAAGCAGCAGGGTACGGATTTGTTATCCCAGGTGATGTTCGCCGTGTGCCACAGGTACCAGCAATGATTGCCGAGGTCTGATTTGATATGATACGAGCCGTTGCTCTTCTCGTACCGGCTGTAGCGATTGTCCTTCGGCATCAACTCCACTTTTTGCTCGTAACGATAGATCTGCGCGCTCTTAATCTTCACCTCATCTACGCCGATTTCTTTCCCGAGCCTTCTCACATCGGCGATTTGATGTTCGTTATGGGAGAAAACGATGAATTGAAACACGGTGTACGGCTTGTTCGAGCGCAGTTTCCGTTTCCATTCGACGAGGCGTCGGGTACCGTCCAGGACTTTTTGCAAACTTCCGCGTACGCGGTATTTTTCGAAAACGTCCTGTGTTGTACCGTCGATGGAAATAACGAGCCTGTCGAGTCCCGCCTCGATCGTCTTCCGGCAGTTTTCGTCCGTCAGGAAATGCGCGTTCGTGCTAGTTTCTGTCATGAGATCGTAGCGTTCGGCATATTCGATCATGTCAAAGAATCGCGGGTTGAGGTAGGATTCTCCCTGAAAATACAGCTGGACAAGAAAACTCGTGTCGCCCAGCTCGTCAATGAGATTCTTGTAGGACGTCAGGTCGTCGACCATACCCTCGGGCCGTGCAAGCTCTCTCGTTCCGGTTGGACATTCAGGGCAGCGCAGGTTGCAGTAATTGGTTGGTTCGTAGAGAATAAAGATAGGAAAGCCCCACACCACCGGCCTCTTGAGCCTCTTCGAAACCCAGAAGCTGCTCATCACTTTGACGTAGTTCAGCGCCCGCCTCAATGTGATTTTCGGTATGGCGTAGAATGCTTGGTGCATGGACATTTACCTGCTGATTGTTTTGACACTCACAAATCTTTGTTTTGCAATCACGACTGCAACAATCCAGATCCTCTTTGGATTCCGTCAATCATTATTGACGCACAAGTGAGCTTGAAAATCTGGTTTGGACGGCGTCAACCATATTGACGCAGATTGTAGCTCGACTTTCACAGGTCTCCAGGGAAGAAAGGTAACTTGTCAACTCGGTCCTGAAGAAAGATAAGCTCTTCGAAATCCCCTCCATTTTGCAGGAATCTGTAAAAACTCGACCATTTATACTTCGCAGGGTCAGTTGTGTAGCCATGCTTCACAGGATTCCAGTACATAGATCTCAGACAGTTGTAGTATTGATCTTCATCGCGAATACATCGGTCCCAATAGTTGTGCCAAATCTTTCCTTTTACTTTCAACGTTGTTTTGTTTCTTATTTCCTTTGCGCTTTTCCGATGGACGTTTCCGATGATGAGCGGTAGATCTTCTCCCAGGGAACTCACCGTCGTGATGTGATAATGATCATCCAATATTTCCCAATGATCGAGTTGCCAATTCTTTCGAGCAAGAAAGTCTTCAAGTATGGAAAGAAACGCTGCCTTCGCCCCGTCAAGCGTCATGTAGGGCCTGCCATAGAGCGTGCTTCCCGTAATGAAATACAATTGATGATTTGCCAAAAGATGTGCGGGAGCGTGCGCATGCTTCTTGAATTGCCAGTCCATATTGACACGTGATAGTGTAGCTTTTCTTTGTTTTACTAATTTCGTATTGAAGCTCACAAAGCCTGGCGTCGCAATAAAGATTGCGACAATCCAATCCTGTTTGGATTGCGTCAATCATTATTGACGCACAAGATAGCTTGACTTTCAGAAGTCTCGGGGTCTCACTCGACTTTCTTCTTCAACTCCGCCAGCTTCTGCAACGCCTCCAGCGGCGTCATTTTTTCGATGTCGAGCGCGTGGAGTTCTTCGCGCAATTTGTCATCTTTGAGCTCAAACAGCGTCATCTGCATTTCGCCCATTCTCCCCTTGTCCCCTTCTTTTTTCCCGCTCAGCGTGAGGTCGGAACCTTCGAGGTTTTTGAGAATTTTCTTTGCACGCTCCGTGACTTCTTCGGGCAAACCGGCCATCTGCGCGACCTGGATGCCGTAGGAGTGGTCGGCAAAACCAGCTGTCACCTTGTGCAGAAAAATCACTTTATCGCCGTACTCGCGCACATCAACCTTGTAATTCTTGATCCTCGAAAAAATCTCCGCCAGCTCGTTCAGCTCATGGTAATGAGTCGCGAACAACGTTTTTGCGCCTATGTGTTCATGGATGTATTCCGTCAGAGCCCAGGCAATGCTGATGCCGTCAAATGTGCTCGTGCCCCGCCCCACCTCGTCCAGTAATATCAGGCTTCGACGTGTTGCCGTGTTCACGATATTCGCCGCCTCATGCATTTCCACAAGGAAGGTGCTCTCGCCAGAAGCGATGTTATCGCTTGCCCCAACGCGCGTATAAATGCGGTCGACAATCCCAATATGGGCCGATTCCGCGGGAACAAAACTCCCCATCTGGGCAAGCAGGACGATGAGCCCTACTTGCCGAAGATAACTCGATTTGCCGCTCATGTTCGGCCCGGTAATAATCAAAACCTGGTCTGTCTCTATGTTCACAAAGGTGTCGTTGGGAGTGTATTGTTCGCCGGGCGGCAGTAACCGCTCAATGACGGGATGACGGCCGAGTTTAATTTCAATGACATCGGATTCGTCGACGACAGGGCGCACATACGAGTGTTCAACAGCAACATCCGCAAGGGAGTCATAGCAATCGAGAACGGCCAACACGCGTGCATCCTGCTGGATGATAGCTGAATGTTCAGCAACCTTGAGCCGCACATCGTTGAACAATTGCGTCTCCAGGACAAGAATCTTCTCCTCCGCATGCAGGATCTTCTCCTCGTACTCTTTGAGGTCCGGTGTAACAAACCGCTCTGCATTCGTCAACGTTTGCTTCCGGATGTAATTGTCCGGGATTTTATCTTTATGCGTGTGCGTGACCTCGATGTAATAGCCGAAGACATTGTTGTAGCCGATCTTCAGAGAAGATATTCCGGTCCGCTTGCGTTCCGCTTGTTGCAGTTGTGCAATCCAGTCCTTTGCCCCGAAGGAAACCGAACGCAATTCATCGAGTTCCGCGTTGTATCCTTTGCGAAGTACGCCGCCCTCTGCCAACGAAAGAGGGGCATCGTCGGCAATGGACTTTCCGATGAGCGAAACCACATCATCGACGGGATCCAGCGAGTCATGAAGATGTTTCAGCGACGCGCTTGAAACCTTCGAGATATGAGACCTTACTCGTGGAACTTGCGCGAGGATCGCCTTGAGCTGCAGAAGTTCGCGAGGGCTTGCTCTGCCGGTCGCGATTTTCGCAATCAGCCTCTCCAAATCGCCCACTTTACTCAGTTCTTCGCGGACTCTTCTTCTCGTTGACTCATTGTTAACGAGTTCCTGAACCGCTTCAAGCCTTTGTTGAACATCAGCCAATTTTTTAAGCGGCCGATGAAGCCATTGTTTCAGGAGCCTGCCTCCCATCGGCGTTTCTGTCCTGTCGATAACCGACACAAGTGTTCCATCGGCAAATCCTGTCAGGGAAGCCGTGATTTCAAGATTGCGTTTTGTGGAAGCATCGAGGACCACAAACTCACTGATATCTTGCGGGACGATTTTCTTTATGTGCAGGAGGTTGGTTTTTTGCGTTTCCTGCAAATAATTTAGAATCGCCCCTGAAGCAACGAGCCCGACACGCATGTCCTCAACACCGAAACCCTTGAGGGACTGCGTTTTGAAATGGGTTACGAGAAGTTCATAGGCGTAATCGAAATTGAACACCCAGTCTTCCACTTTCGTCATGAGGCCGCTGAAAGAATCCCTGAGCATTCCCTTGATCGAATCAACGTCGCGCTTTTGCACGAGGATTTCCGATGGCCGGAGGCTTCCCAGTTGTTCGACAAGATGTCTCAGCGGGAACTCGCTGGCAATGAATTCCCCCGTTGACACGTCAATATAAGAGAGACCCACGGTATCCTCGCTCGTTGCGAGGGGAGAGGACAAAGCCACTGCCGCCAGATAGTTGTTCTGCTTTTGCTCGAGGACTTTGTCGGAAAATGCAACGCCGGGAGTGACAACTTCGATGACATCGCGTTTGACAATTCCTTTGGCAAACTTCGGGTCTTCGAGCTGTTCGCACACGGCCACGCGATGCCCCGCTTTCAGAAGGCGCGGCAAATAAGCTTCGAGGGCGTGGTGGGGGAATCCCGCCAGCGGGACATCACCGGCCGCTCCATTTCCCCGTTTTGTCAGAACAATGCCTAGAACTTTCGATGCGATTTTGGCGTCTTCTTCAAACGTCTCGTAAAAATCCCCCATCCGGAACAACAGGATCGTGTCCGGATATTTCGCTTTCACCTGCAGGTATTGCTTCATTAATGGTGTCGACATGGGATAAAGGGAAGTCGCCGATTATGGAACACTGAAAACACTGATGAAGCAAGATTTTGACAGATAGATTTCACAACCATCTATGAAAATCCCTTTTTCTGTGTCTTCTGTGTTCCATTACATGAGACTCATTTTTACTCTTCTGCCTGTGCATCTACGTTAACGTCTCCCCTTTCTTCATCCACGAAAATGTGAAGCACATTGGGACAGCAACAAATTGTGCAATCCTCCGTCAGTGTTTGTTTCGAGCCCTCGGTAACATCAATGAGAATCTCGTTTTCCTGCAGGCAGTGTGCGCAAACGAAGGTGGCTGAAAGCTCGGTCATACAGCGAAAAGATAAGAAAACTTGAACCGTGAGACAAACTCACGAAGTTGAAATTCGGGGAAACTTTGGGTAGTTTGGCGGCTCTCATGGGCCTCTATCCTCAACCCAATCACTGGCAGTGCGGACCGTTTGCGCTCAAACATGCTCTCGTCTCTCTCGGCATTTTTGCGGACGAGAAATCGATAACAAAAATCGCGGGTTCCAATTGGTGGCACGGAACAAACGAAATTCAATTGGGCAAGGCAGCCAGACGCTTCGAATGCAAAATGCTCATGATCCGCCGCCATGACGCCGAGCAGGCAAGGAAAGAACTTTCCGACAACCTGCGCCGGGGAATCCCGACGCTTCTGTGCGTGGACCAATGGGGACATTGGGTGACAGCCGTAAAGGTCGAGCAGGGGAAATTCATTGTGCTGGACAGCGCCGATAAGGCCGTGCTGACCATCGCGACCTGGAATCAGTTGAAAAAATGGTGGGTCTACAAAGAAAGGGATGAGCTTGACAGGAGTTTTACCAGAACTATTTACGATTTCCATCCCATCGTTCCCAAGTTCCGTTTGCAAACAAAAGCACGTTTTTCCATAGCCCGGGCCAGGTATCTGCTGCGAAAGGAAAACCGCGCTCTTGCTCTACTCTGGGACGAATACATCAGCGATTTGCTCACGCTCTGCAAGCCACGCACCGCTCTCAGCGAAAAGGTGTTTTCCCTGGGAGAGTTCTTCCGGAGACACGAGTCGATGATTCTGGACCAGGTGACCTACTGGCACGGCGGAATGAAGAGGCAACAAGCAAGAAAGATCCTCGACCACATGCACTTCATTGCCGACACGTACGGCTTGATCATCCATGTGGAAGATGAGAAGCGCGTGATTGCTGGGATTACGGCGATTTTGTCGTTGTGGGCGGCGGGAAGGTTCGGTGCAAACCGCGTCTATGAAACACAGCCGAAAACGAGAAAACGCTAGGTGACGTCCAATTTGGTGAGGAGTTTGCCGGGAAATTCTGTAAGCTTACCCGGACCCAGGCGCTTCACTTCCTCGAAACTCTGCACAATTGCGCTTCGCAATCCCTCCACATTGACGCCGAGGAACCGGTCGGGAAAAAGCTCGAGCTTGGTATAAGCCTTTTCAAAATTATTGAGAGCTCCGACATAGCTCGGCCTTTCCTTCACGCGGTAGTATCCCGCGGCGGCCTGAATCATGCCTTGAAAAAAAATCCTGCTGTCCTCCTGCCGTTGCTTCCACACATTCTCCCACACTTCATGTGCTTCCCAGTATTTTGACTGGTTGAAGAGTTCTATCCCCCGACGGAACTGAGCCTCCTGATCTGCAGTCAGTTCAAGCTCACTCAACATGGAACGGTCGATTTCCTCGATGGATTTCTTCCTGATGAG
>JACPSI010000133.1 GCA_016193365.1 Ignavibacteriales bacterium | reverse complement strand
TGTCGAAGAGCCAACGCACCGTTTACCTGTCCCTGGTGCTCATAGTCGAAATAATCCGCCGAGCCGACGAGAGCTCGAATTGCCCCCGTTGAGTTTTCAATAACCACCACAGCCGCGTTCGAGACATTCTTTTTTGCGAGCTGTTTCAGCTGATTCCTCACTACAAGTTGAAGTTTCTGTTGAAGCGGGTAGTCAATGGTTGTTTGAATGGTCGATACGGCCGGGTCGGGTTGAACTTTGGTGACGGCCATTTCCACAGCGTGAGGAGCGCGAAAATTGATGTCCGGAGGCACGATACGAACCGGCTGAAGCAGCGCCCTTGTGTATTCCTCCTCTGATGCATAGCCACGTTGAAACACTTTTTGCAGAACATACCTCTGCCGCTTCAGTACTCCCGAAAAATTCTGGTACGGATTTAATAACGACGGGGCATTCGGCAGCGCCACCAGAAACGCAGCTTCGGCAAGTGAGAGGTTGAGCGCCGGTTTCTGAAAATAATAACGCGACGCCGCTTCCACGCCGAATAACTGATTGCCGTACGGCGCACGGTTGACATACTGCTCGAGAATCTCGTCTTTCGACATCATACGTTCGAGCCGGAACGCATACCAGGCCTCAAGGACTTTGTACGGAAGAGTACGCGGATGGTGATACACGTTGCGTATCACCTGTTGTGTGATTCCAGAGCCGCCCGCCCTCAACGAACCTGTTTTGATATTGTGCCACAGAGCTCGGAGAACCGCCGGCGGGTCAACTCCAGGATGGAAGCGGAACCTTTGGTCTTCGACGGCAATTGTTGCATGCTGAAGGAATGGCGAAATAGAAGAAAGAGGCCTCCACTGGCCCCTTCCATGTTGGTCATTAAGGAATTCCCGCAAAAGGATACCGTTACGGTCCGTCACCTGAAGCGAGTGAACGCTCTCCATAGCGAAATCTGCTCTGGGTAGAGGAACCCAAAGTGAACAAATGAAAACAATGAATGCAATCGCAAGAACTATGACGATTCGTCGCACAATCACAACTTACTCGACTCTCATGGATTTCGAACTCGTTTGGCCAAAGACCTCAGGCTCGTACATTCCTTCCGCCCTCGTCGCAGGCATCTGGAACGTCCCGAAACTCGTCACTCGCACAAGGTAACTCACCGTATAGACTCCGGCAGCAAAATAATCCGCAAAGAACAGTGCACGGTCGTCGTACATTTCACGATGCTGGAACGGGTTCCTCCACCATTTCTCCTGTGAATTCTGCTCTTCCTCGATTTCTGCCGTGGATGTTGTTTCAAAAGAGGTGTTCACAATTTCGAATCCTGCAGGAATGGGATCATCCACAACGATAAAATTTCGGTCCTGGTTTGAAGACACCGTGAGCGTAATCTTCGCCATGGTTCCTGCTTTAATGGATGACTGTTCCCCGGTTGAAGATGCGAGGTCAGAGATTTCTTTCGTAACGGAGATTCCTTCCTCTTTCGCTTTTGTTTCGGCTTTCGGGTAATAGTTCATACGGACGGTGTAGTAGAGGCGTCCCGCGCCTTGTTTTTTGAAGTCGAGCGGATACTCCGCCCCCACGACGAGTTCTGACATCGGGAATGCACGGAATGCCGTTTTGAAGTTACGCCCGGAGAACATTTCAGTCATCATGGTGCTTCCTGCGAAAAGGACTTCTGCTTTGAAATTCGGCTCATCTTTTTCGTAGGCATTAAAGTATGTCACGAGAGCGTCGATCACATAAATGTTTTCCTGTGTTGTGCGCCAGCGCCCTGCTTTCTGCTGGTCGATGAGCCAGCGGACGACGCGCGGGATGAGGGAGTTTTCAGGCTGAGTTTCAACAAGCGCCTGGAGAACGAGCGCCGTGGTGCGTGCGGTTGACTGGAAGATCCAGTAATCGTCATCGCGCTCCTGGTCCTCAAAATGCGCAGATGTCGGCGCTACCTTTGCGGTATTCGAAAGATCCCGCGCGAGGTCGGCGATGAGCGTTTGATTCCCTTTCGCCGCCGCCATGGCTTTCAACAGATATGCCCGTGCAAACAGAGGCATCCTGAGCCTATCGCCATACATCCTATCCATGTAACCGAATTCAGGCGTTCCGTTGAGTGCGAGCGTATACAGGATGAGTGCCTTCGTACATGCCCACGCACCATCCCTGTACCAGGCAAACGGGTGACGGTCATTCAGCACTTCCCGTAAATAACGAAAACCGTTATCCATTACCGTTTTTTCCACTGTGTAACCATGCTTTTGCGCATGGACGAGCGTGTACATCGTGAATGCGGAGAGGTACGGCCAGGTTTCGCTGATGTTCTTCCAATACGAGAATCCTCCGTTACTTCTTTGAAAAAGCGGAACTTCATCAATCATCGTTTTTGCGACATCGCGATAATTTTTATCCTTGAATACTTCGAACTTAAAGGCTTCGACAATATCTTGAGCAAGGATGAGCGGCAGGACGCGGGAGAGTCTTTGCTCGAGGCAGCCATAAGGATACTCGAACAGATACGAAATTCCACCGGAGAGCCCAACCATTGCTGTGGACGCAAGAGTTGTTTCGAGGCTTCCCAGTTCCTTGAATACATCTTTAGGCACAAGGATTTTTTGATTCGCTTCCGGCTCTGTCGTCGACTCGTACAGCGCGACGGATTCCCTCAACCGCGGAACCTGGACAGGGATTTTCCATTGCAGGCCGTCCTCGTCCTCGTCGGTCCAAGCTCGGAACACAAACGTCGCTGTGCCGAGACGGTCTGCCAGGAAATTCACACGAGCTTCCTGTGATTGACCAGGTCTTAGCACAAATGTGAGCGTATCTTTCATTTTCGAATCGATGCCGGCCGCTGAAGCCACAAGCTTCACTTCTTTTTCCTTCTGTGTGTAGTTCG
>JACPSI010000132.1 GCA_016193365.1 Ignavibacteriales bacterium | reverse complement strand
GGAGAGAGGGGCCATCATCGCTCAATCCACGCGGGTGTGAGTTTTTTCCTCTCATACCGAACAAACTTTGCCCTCGTGTTCTCACGGATCCGCGACTCCCTCTCCTCACATGGTTTCCCCAAGCCTTAGGAGAGGGTACATTCATTTGCTTTATCTCGCGGGGTGAGGTCTCCCAAAGCCTTATCCCCGCCCTCAGCCGAAACATTGAACCAAGTCCCCTCTGCAGCGATGGCCGTGCGCTGGAGAGAGGGGCCATCATCGCTCAATCAACGCGGGGTGTGAGTTTTTTCCTCTCACTCCGAATGAACTCAGCCCTGGTTCGCAGGAATGCGCCGGCCATCTCAATTCTGAATCCCTTCACACCGTCGTTTTTTCCGCAGGTGATGCAGTTGCTGCTCCCAGTTCTTTTTTGAACATCAACGGAAACAACAACCCGTTCCCGATCGCAACAACCGGAAACACAAGAGCCGCATCCACAATGCTCCAGATATAAAAATCCTTCGGGTGCGAATAATGATTCATGTAAATCGCACTGATCGCCGCAAACACGACAAGCATAATCGCATACAGCTTCAAACTCTTCGTCACATGATTACCTTTGAACATGCCGTGGATATAGAAATACAACCACGAAAAACTCAGCCACATCATGAAGTTGTAGAAATACGAAGTTATCCAGTCAACGTTCGTAAAATGAGTATTGAAATACGAGGCACTTGAACTCATTGCCTCCATCATTGGCGTAACAGCCAGAGGTAGCTCGTAAGGCATCGGAACAGTGTACCGAATAATATTCAGCGCCACGACGAGTCCCAGAAATTTTGAAAATGTGATCAAAGAATTCATATATACCTCCTGACAATCTACTATCTTCAATGAACTTTGGGGTGAGGTCTGTTTTTTGACAAGTCCCCTCTGCAGCGTTGGCGTGTGCGTGGGAGAGAGGGGATCACCCTCAGCTCAATCTCTGAAGGGTGTGAGTTTTTGCTTGTTTTCACCGTGAAGCACTAACGCCCTCGCCGTCATCATAATTTAAAGTCCACAATTTTCTTTACCAAAAACGGATTCACCTCCGAACCAATCTGTAATCTTCTAACTACAATTTTCTCCGCCGACTTGTCTGCCGGCTTTGACGGTAGGCGGATCCGCCTTCGGCGGAAATCTACAACTTTCAATCTACAACTTTCAATCTACAATCTTCAATTACCTCACCAACTCCCCGAACTCCCCCCGCCTCCAAAGCTACCGCCTCCGCCGGAAAACCCGCCACCTCCCGATGACCATCCTCCGCCCGAAGAACTCCCGCCGCCCGACTTGGGCATCCAGCGCGTCTGAAATTTTTGTCCAACCGGACTGGAAGTAAACCAAATCTTGGCGATGATAAAAACGATCACATACAGGATAACCGGTAGAATACCGAAAACACTCTGGAAAACCGCCACCGGAAAGAAAAGCCAGAACGGAATCAAAAAAGCGCCGTGAAAATACGAAGTGAATCCTTTATTAAGGATTGCTATCACGGAATGCGTGCCAACGACTGCGAGAAATATCCCGATGAAAAACAGAATCCCCCAGAAAGGAATTTCTTCAGAATCATAATCGCCGTCTGTTTCAGCAGAAACATACGTCCCCTCGATCGTACCAAGGATTGCAGTTACACCCTCAAACACCCCGCCGTCAAAATCCCCGTTCTTGAACCTCGGAACAATCTCAAAGCGAATAATCTCGCTGCACCGCGCATCAGTTAATGTACCCTCGAGCCCGTAGCCGACCTCAATGCGAACCTTCCTGTCGTCTTTTGCTATCAACAGAAGCACGCCGTTGTCCTTTCCTTTTTGGCCGAGCCCCCACGTTTGAGCGACATTCAGCGAAAACTCTTCCAGCACCGCCCCCTCAAGACTCGTCACAGTCAGCACTACCACCTGGTTCGAAGTCGCCTCTTCGTGCGATTTCATTCGGGATTCGAGGTCGCTTCGGGTGTCTGCGGAGAGAATCCCCGCGTAATCGTTGACACGCCCGGAGAGATACGGGACGCTTTGGGCAAACAGAATACCCGGAATCGCAAGGACGGCGATGATGTGAATTGGTTTTCCCATCGAATGATCAGGGGCGATCTTTCTCTGTCCTCAGGACAGACTTCGTCTATTGAACGAACTACGAATCCTCAGTCTCAAGTCAATCAAGTCCCGCCTGCAGCGATGGCCCGCGTGTATGAGCGAGGCGACCATATCAGCCGTTAACTCAAATCAAGTCCCCTCTGCTGCGATGGCTTGAGCGCTGGAGAGAGGGGACCATCATCGCTCAATCCATGCAGGGGTGTGAGCTCTTGATCCTTCCCTTGAGTAATATCCGCCCTCGAATTAAATCAATGAGTCCATGACACCCTCTCCTCCCATCGTTTCAACATCGCTTTAGGAGAGGGTCATTCCCGATTCCATCCCGCGGGGTGAGGTCTACCATTGAATGAACTACGCCCTCAGCCGTTCACCGAACCCGCGCCGTCCTCTCCTCTAACTTCATTTCTTCTTTACACGCAGCCGGTTCGCCAGTTCGTTCGTGTCAGCAGCTTTCCTCTTCACGCCCCGGCGCCGCAAAAGCTCCCCGCACACCTGAATTGCCTGGACAAGCCCCTCAGCGTGTCGCCCGTTTTTCATGCCGGCAACAATTGTGTGCACAACCCCGTCCCACTCATCCTGACGGACTTTGGCGTTGATTCCCGAATCACCGAGGACAACGACCCTGCGTTCAAGAAAACTAAGAAAAATGAGAATCCCTGTGCGGTCGCGCGTCTTAAAAATTTCTTCGGAGAGGAAAGCCTGGTCCGCCCTCTGCGCGACACGATGTTGCAAAAGGTCAGACCCGGCAAAAAAACGCTTTACCGGAGGCACAAAATGGACAACAAGCGCCCCTAAAATGCTGGCGGAAAGAAAACTCAGCGCAATTTCGAGGATTCCGATAAAAAGCCAGTAGTCAGAAAACAAACGCAGAAACCCAAGCACCACCAGAGGCAATGCGCCGAAAGTAAAAGCGCCTCTCCATACTGCCTCCTCATACTCATCGCTCTGCGGAACAAAAAACGGCACAACCTCGCCCGAAGTTTTCTTCTCAGCCTCCCTCACAGCCGCAGAAATTCTCTTCAGGTCAGCGTCAGTGAAATATTTGCTCGTTAAGTTCTTCACTTCCCTTCTTTGTAGCTACCCTTGGTTTTTATTTGGTTGCGATGAAAAGTGCCATTTGTGAGGAGATCTAATAATCTTCAATTTACAATTTACAATCTTCAATCAAATCAGGGTGATGTCTGTTTTTCTAAAGTCCCCTCTGCAGCGACGGATTGTGTGAAAGAGAGAGGGGATACACTTCTACGCTCAAACTTGAGGGGTGTGAGTTTTTACCCTAGCTTCACCCCCGCCCCCAGCCGAAAACCCGAACCCCTCCGCTTTTAATTTACAATCTGCAATCTACAACCTACAATCAAAAATCGGGGTGAGGTCCTTTTAGCTTCAACTCCGCCCACAGCCGAAAACCCGAACCTCAGACCCCCTCTCCTTACATTGCTACATCTGCGCTTAGGAGAGGGCACATTCATCGCTTGGCATCGCGGGGTGAGGTCCTTTTACACCCCCGCCCCCAGCCGAAAACCCGAACCTCAGACCCCCTCTCCTTACATTGCTACATCTGCGCTTAGGAGAGGGCACATTCGGGCGGGCAATTTGAAATCTACAATTTCTTAACTCCAACGCCAGGCCCTTCACTCAACACGCACTTTCCGTCCACCACTTTCATACCCTCAAAAACATCGTTCTTTATGAGCAAAGCTCCATCCAGATCCGCCCAATCCACCATCGGCGAAAGATGCGATGCAGCAGAAATCGCGCACGAAGTTTCCGTCATACAGCCAAGCATGATCTTCAGCCCCAACGCCCTCGCCAGCAACACCATTTTGTGCGCCTCACGCATGCCCGTCGACTTCATCAGCTTAATCACGACACCACTGTATGCACCCTGGATGTTCCTCATGTCCGAAAGGCGCTGAAACGCCTCATCAGCAAGAATGGGCAACGGACTCCGCTCCGTAATCCACGCAATGTCATCCCGCATTTCCTTCGGCAGCGGCTGCTCAATGTATTTGACATTCTTCTCTTTCAGCCAATGAGCCATCTCGAGTGCGTAATTCTTGTCTTTCCAACCTTGATTCGGATCAGCCGTCAACGGAACATCGCTCATCGACCGAATCGTCTCGATCATTTCCCTGTCGCTTTCCTTACTCTTGCCGAGCTTCACTTTCAGGATCTTAAACCCTTCCGCCTCCTTCACTTTTTGCCTTACCACGTCGGGCGTATCGATGGCAATCGTAAACGTGGTATGCGGCGCCTTCGTTTTGTCAAACCCCCAGATGGTGCACCAGTTCTGGTTCAGCAGTTTTCCCACAAGGTCATGAAGCGCAATATCAACCGAAGCCTTTGCAGCCGGATTCTTCGCCTCGATAGCGTCGATGTCGGAAAGTATTTTTTCGAGCTCAAACGGATTCTCATATTTGCTCAGGTCCACCTTCGACAAAAACTTCATAGCCGATTCATGCGATTCACCGAGATACGGAGGCATCGATGCTTCGCCGTATCCAACGACCCCGTTGTATTCCACCTCCGTCAACACCACCGGTGTTGTTGTGCGGGACATGACGGACAGCGTAAAAACGTGTTTCAGCTCGATCGTAAACGGCTTGAAGGAAAGCTTCATCCTCCCGGATCGAAAGTTCTCCGGCCTGTTTTTCGTAAGAACATCATACGGGCTGGAGGGCAACGCAGATGCCACCGCCGCCGCTGACGAAGTTTTCAAAAAATCGCGTCTGTTGAAACTCATAGTTCTCCTCTTTCAAAAATCATGACGGTCAAGCTATGGAAACAACCGAATAAATTCAATAGATTATCGCCAATCGGACTTCCGAAGTTTTGATCGTTTTTTCCAGAACTTCGGAAGTCTACCTCGAAAGAAAGGCCATCTATGGAACCTAACATCAGCTTCATCGGCCTCGGATTCATGGGAGAACCGATGGCGGCACGCATTCTTCAGGCAGGATACCCACTTGCGGTCCATAACAGGACAAAGGAAAAAGCCGCCAGGCTTGTGCAGAAAGGCGCTGTGTGGTGTGACTCTCCGGGAGCGGCGGCGCAGAAATCAGAAATCGTTTTCACTATGGTCTCAAATTCCGAAGTCCTCGAAGAAATCTCCTTGCACAAGAATGGAATCCTCGCAGGACTTAAACCTGGCGGCATCCACATCGACACAAGCACAGTATCACCTGCCTTGACACAACGACTTGCCGGCGAATACTCAACCCGCGACTCCTTCTTTTTACACTGTCCGGTTCTGGGGAGCATTCCGCAAGCAACAGACGGCACGCTGCTTCTCTTCGTGGGCGGAGAAGAAAAAGCCTTCAATCGCGCCGAGCCAGTGCTGAAAACTCTCGGCTCAAAAATGTGGCGATTCGAAAAAGTCGAACAAGCCACTCATACAAAACTGCTTTGTAATTTCTTCATTGCGACAATGATCTCGGCTCTCACTCAAGCTCTTGTCTTTGCAAGAAAAGCTTCCGTAAATCCACGGCAATTCCTCGAAATCCTCGCCAACTCCGCGCTCAGTGCGCCCATGTACCAAACGAAAGGTGCATCTATCATAGAGCGCAACTTCAAGCCTCGTTTCTTTCTCGAACACATGTTCAAAGACATTAACCTTCTGGTCGATGCGGCGAGCGCGCTCGGCGTTTCTATGCCCTCCGGTGAAATTGCCCAGGCGCTGTTTTCTCAGGCAATAGGCGCCGGCTTGGCCAAAGAAGATTATTCATCTGTTGTAAAGATCCTTGAACGCATAGCGGGCGTCCGAGTAAGCTAGACGGACGCGAAAATGGCCATTTTTGGGGAATTCGGCCCTAAACCCAACCGAATCCTCCACGAACCCTTCTCAATTCCTCGAATTCCTTAAGGAAATCGCGATTTTTCACTTGACTTTCCAACCTATTTCCATAACTTTCATATCCGTGTGTGGAAAAGTGGGGAATTTGGGTGAAGTCAAAAAGCTGTTGTAATTATTGAAGTTAAGACCGCATCAAACGCAGGCATGTCCACTTTCAAAGGCCGCTTCACATATGCTGTTGACGAAAAAGGGCGAATTGCGCTCCCGGCAAAGCTCCGCAAAAGCGTTTCGTCAAATTCTAAAGGGAATTTTGTCATTACGCGCGGCTTCGAACACTGTCTCTATGTCTATCCTCAGGACGAATGGAACAGACTCGAGGAATATATTCGCAGTCTTTCCTTTCTCGACGCGCAACACCGATTCTTCAGCAGAACCCTGTTCCAGTGGGCAACTGATGGACAATTAGACAGCCAGTCCCGCGTCTCCGTCCCTCAGGAGCTCCTCACATACGCCGGCATTGAAAACGAAGTGATGATCCTCGGCGTGCTCGACCGCATCGAGCTGTGGAGCCCTTCCGTCTACGAAGAATACCAGAAGAATCAGCCGCATACATACGAAACGGTAGCTGAGAAAGTTTTTAAACAGACTTTGTAACACGCAACGTGCGTGACAGCGCCATACCATACGCCGGTTCTCCTTCAGGAAACGCTGTCGTATCTGTTGTCAACAACGTCCGGAGTGTACGTCGATGCAACACTGGGGGGCGGCGGACACGCAGAAGCCATACTGAGTCGCCTGGATTCCGCGGGTTCACTCGTTGGCCTGGATGCGGATAAGGACGCCATAGAGTTTTCTTCGAAGCGTCTGCAAGCGTTTGGCAAGCGGGCGGTCGCGCGTCAGGAGAATTTTCGAAATATCACGTCCGTTCTTTCTGAACTGGGCGTCTCAAAAGTTGCGGGAGTTCTTTTTGACCTCGGCGTTTCTTCGTTCCAACTCGATGAACCGTCACGAGGTTTCAGCTACCGCAGCGACGACAGGCTGGACATGCGCATGGACCGGCGGCAACGCCGGAGCGCAATCGAGGTGGTCAACGAATACGAAGAAGCGGCTCTTGCAAACGTGTTTTGGAAATACGGTGAAGAACGGCGGTCCCGAAGAATCGCAAAAGCCATCGTGCAGAATCGAATCCGCGCAAACATACAAACAACAGACCAGCTTGAGAAGATTGTGCGGAATGTCGTCGGCGGACGGTTTGCCCTGAAATCACTTTCACGCGTGTTCCAGGCTCTTCGCATAGAAGTGAACAACGAGCTGGGAAATTTGATATCAGCATTACAAGAGTCCATCAACCTGCTGGAGGCCGGCGGAAGGGTCGTCGTCATTTCCTACCATTCGCTTGAAGATAGAATCGTGAAAGAGACATTCAACGCACAAGCCGCGTCGCGAATCCCGTCAGGGTCCAAATTTATTGCGGACACGGAAATCCGCCCGACGCTTAAGATCCTGACAAAGAAGCCCATGCTTGCACATCAACAAGAGGTCGAACAGAACCCGCGTGCCCGGAGCGCAAAATTACGCGCAGCGCAAAAAGTATGACCAATGACCGGATAAAAATCGACCGGTTTGAGCACGACGCCATCGTGAGCTCCATCCCCGAGCCGACCGTCTACAGCGGAACGATGATGGAAAACCTTGCCGAGACCGTCGACAAAACCGGCAGGAACAGGAAAGCCACAAGGCGAAAATTCTCAACGTTTAACCTCATGTTAATCCTGATCGGCAGCGCCATCATCATCGTTCTGTATATCAGCAATGTCATCAAAGTTAGTCAGTTGCTGGCAGAAGTTAACGCCCTGGAGATGCGGCATCGTCGAATCAGCATGGAGCAGGAATTGCTCCGCGCACAGGTGAACCGCCTGTCGGCATTGGAACGCGTGAGGAAACTAAGCGAAGAGCAACTTGGGCTGAAAAACCCAAAGAATCCTCCCGTCTGGATCAAAGTGGATGAAGAAAAAATCCGGTCGGTCGAAGAAGCAAAAACCGATTCAAAGAGAAAATGATGTTTGCGAGAACCGAAAAATTTCAGCCGGACGAAAAGAAGATTTTGAGAGAATTCCGCACGAGGTTTTTGCTCCTCAAAACGTTTTTTGCGTTGTTTTTTGCGGCCGTGGCAGTGAGGCTGCTGAATATCCAGGTGCTGGAGGCGCCGAAATATCAGGCCCTGGCCCGAAAACAGTATGAGCAAAGGTTTATCCTGCCGGCCACGCGGGGCAATGTCTACGACCGGAATGGAAACGTCCTCATTTCCAACACGATCTTTGTTTCGTTTGCCGCTGACCCGAAATTTGTGAAGGGACATGCTGGTGAAATTGCGACCCGCTTTGCTCAAGTTTTTGGAAAACCCCGCAGCCAGTATTTGGAAAAACTCACTGCCGAGAACAAAAGGTTCGCCTGGCTTGAGCGAAGAGTGAAGCCCGAAACCGCAAAACTCATCAGGCAGGACAAGCTCGAAGGCGTTGTCGTCATCAATGAGCCTAAAAGGATTTACCACTACGACGACCTCGCCGGCCCTCTTTTTGGCTTTACCGACATCGATAACAAAGGGATTTCCGGCCTGGAGCTTGAGCTGGATGAAGAAGTCCGCGGAACAAACGGTTCCATTGTCATGCAAAGAGACGGCCTCGGCCGGTCTCGCCCCTCAGCAGATTATCCTCGCGTTGAACCGGTCAACGGCCGCGACGTTACACTTACACTCGACCTTACGTATCAGGCGATCCTTGAGGAAGAGCTCAAACGCGGCATCAAAGCGAACGGGGCGGACGGCGGGCTGGCCGTCATGATGAACCCCGCAACCGGTGAGATTCTCGCTGTGTCGATATTTCCCAGCTTGAACCCGAATGACGCCTACAGGCACAACCCGGGCGAAGTAAGGAATCGACTCGTTACAGATTTGTTTGAACCCGGTTCTGTGTTCAAGATCGTAACGGCTGCCGCTGCCTACGAGTATCGCTTAACGTCGCCGGAAACTCGCTATAACGCTGAAGGCGGAACCTGGAAAATCAACCTCGGCGGAAAAACTTTTCGACTGATCAAGGATACACACGAACACGACATCATCACTTTCCAGGAAGCCGTGGAAGTTTCCAGCAATATCGTCATGGCGAAAGTCGTGAAGAGCATCGGCCCGGAACGGTTCTACCGTCAGGCGAGAGACTTCGGGTTTGGAATACCGACGGGAGTGGAATTGCCGGGAGAACTCCGTGGAAGGCTCAAGAAGCCGAACGAATGGTCGGGCACTACGCTACAAACGATGTCGTACGGCTACGAGGTGGCCGTAACCCCTTTGCAGATCGTTCAGGCGTACGCCGCAGTGGCGAACAAAGGAATCCTGATGAAACCGTACATCGTGAGCCAAATCCGTTCATCGGATGGCACCGTCACGTCTGAACAGCGACCGCAAAAAATCCGGAGCGTAATTTCCGAGGAAACGTGCGCGTTGCTCAGCCACGCGTTCGAAGGAACCGTGGAGCGCGGAACGGCGAAAGACGTCAGACTGCAGAACGTGAGGATTGCCGGCAAAACAGGAACCTCGCGAAAATACGTCGACGGTAAATATTCGACGAAAAGCTACACAGCATCGTTCGTCGGATATTTTCCTGTGGAAGACCCGCAAATCGTCTGTCTCGTGATGATGGATAATCCCCGGAACCGAGGCTATTATGGCGGGTCCACCAGCGGGCCGGTGTTTCGCGCAGTTGCCGAGCGCATCCTCAACACCTCGTCGCGATTCTCACGCCCAACGATTGCCCAGACGGGAAAGCTGGAGGAACAACCGGAAGAAATCAGCGTCCCCGATGTCCGTACGCTGCGGCGAAACCTTGCAAAGAAGATTCTGGAAACTCGCGGCCTCAAAAGTCAGTTCTTCGGGAAAGGAGACGTCGTGGTGCGACAATCTCCGGAACCGGGAAGAAAAATAGAACAAGGAGAGATCGTCACACTCGCATTGAAAAACGATTTTACACCGGCGGCAGGCTCCAGCACCGTCATACCCGATGTGCGCGGCATGAGTGTGCGGCGGGCAATGAACCAGCTCATGCTTGATGATTTCGACGTGCGCGTGGAGGGGTCGGGTGTTGTCGTGCAGCAATCGCCCGCACCCGGACAGCGGGTGAAAGCGGGTGCAACGGTCGTTCTCGAGTGTTCGCCCAAAACCGTCAACTCGGCGTCTCTCTATTAACGTGTGGATTTGCATTCATGAAATTAGCCAGGCTGCTCGAAGGAGTTTCGGTCTCGAAACTGTTCCAGACAATGTACGGCCGCATAGCCGTCACGCATGATGTCGAAATTCACAGGCTCCAGTATGATTCGAGAAAAGTGGAACAGGGAGATTGTTTCGTCGCCCTCCGCGGCGCCGCAGCGGACGGCCATGCGTTTATTCAAACTGCGGTTTCCAAAGGAGCAATAGTCGTCGTCATGGAACGGGATGACGCATTGCCGGATTCTTTTTTTATGCATCACGGCGTTGTGAAAATTGTCGTCTCCGACGCGCGGAAAGCACTGGCTCTCATGTCCTCAAATTATTTCGAACATCCGTCGAAAAAACTGGAAATGGTGGGGATTACGGGAACGAACGGTAAAACCACGACGAGCTATCTCGTGAAATCGATTCTCGAAGCGGCAGGAAAAAAAACCGGACTCATCGGCACGATTGAATACCGCATCGGCAGCGACGTGTTTCCGGCAACACATACCACGCCGGAATCGCTGGAGCTCAACGACCTTCTCTCCACAATGGTCGACCGGCGCTGTTCCTCCGTCTCGATGGAAGTTTCGTCGCATGCACTCGACCAATCGCGGGTCTATGGACTCAACTACAACGTGGCCGTGTTCACGAACCTCACGCAAGACCATCTGGACTATCACGGCTCCATGGATGAATACTTCCACGCTAAAAAAATTCTGTTTACAGAAATGAAGCCCTCGTTCGCCGTGGTCAACAAAGACGACGAATGGGGAGTGAAAATGGCGAGCGCTACATCGAGTACATGTTTGACGTACAGTGCAACTCAAGCGGCGGACGTCAAAGCAGAAAACATCGAATTAAGCATCGAAGGAACCCGGTTTCAGGTTTCTCAAAAAGGAGAAACACACACGGTCTCCTCGCCTCTTGTCGGCAGGTTCAACGTCTACAATATTCTTGCGGCGTTTTCCACAGGAATTGCGCTGGGATTACCAAAGGCGGACATCCAGAAGGGAATCGTCAGTCTTGCAAGCGTCAAAGGACGTTTTGAACGTGCGGCCTCGCCAAAAGGCTGGTCGGCGATTATCGACTATGCCCACACGCCGGACGCGCTCGAAAAATGCCTGCGTGCATTGCATGAAATCCTGCCTGCACAAAATCGCGGGAGAATCATTACCGTCTTCGGTGCCGGCGGAGACCGGGATAAAACCAAGCGACCCTGGATGGGAAAGATCGTCTCGGAGCTGAGTGACGTCGTGATCATTACGTCGGATAATCCCCGCACCGAGGAACCGAACGCGATTATCGAAGACATTGCCCGCGGAATCAAAAACCAGGGCAGCGTGCAGAGACAAGTTGACAGAAAAAGGGCCATTGAACAGGCAACAAAGATGGCTTCGAAGGGAGATGTTGTCCTGATCGCAGGGAAAGGCCACGAGGAATATCAGGTTCTCGGCAAAGAGAAAATCCATTTCAGCGACCGCGAGGTCGTCGAGCAGTTCCTGTGAATTATGAAGCTCACGAAGGACGACATACTGCGGGTGAACCATCACAGGGCAATCGGCTTTGACGAGTTCAAGTCTGCGGTGCAGGGCGTTTCGACGGACTCCAGGAAAGTAAGCGCTGCAGACATGTTCTTTGCAGTCCGCGGCGAGCGGCACGACGGACACAATTTTGTCTCGACAGCAGTCCAGGCAGGAGCTGCCGTCGTCGTCGTCGACCGACATTGGGCTGAAGCGAACGAAGCAATGGTCATCAGCATTCATGTGCCAAGGCTTATCGTCGAGAACACCGTGCATGCATTGGGCGAGCTGGCAAGAATTCACCGGAAGAAATTCAGAATTCCAATCCTCGCCGTCGGGGGGAGCAACGGAAAAACAACAACCAAAGAGATGATCCGGTCCGTGTTGAAACAGAAATTCAACGTCCTGGCGACGGAAGGGAATCTGAACAATCATATCGGCGTCCCGCAAACGCTCTTTCGGCTCGAACAACGACACAAAGCCGCGGTCGTTGAAATTGGCACAAACCATTTTGGCGAGATCAACTATCTGTGCGAAATTCTGGAGCCGACACACGGCATCATAACGAATGTCGGACATGAGCATCTTGAGTTCTTTGGGTCCTTGCGTGGGGTCGCGAAGGCGGAAGGCGAGTTGTTCGACTGGCTCAGACTAAAAAAAGGCGTTGCATTCGTCAACAAGGATGATGGACATATATCAAAGATGTCCAGGGGACTCAAAACTGAACGATTCGGTTTTAGCCCGGCCGGCGTCAAAGTCAGAGGCACCTTCAAAGGATTCAACGAACGTGGGTGCGCACAGTTGAGAATAAAACAACAAGGCAAAAAACCTTTTGACATAAGCCTGAGCGTGCCGGGAGAACACAACGCGCGCAATACACTCGCCGCAGCGACTGTCGGGCTCTTTTTCAAAGTCCCTGTCCCTAAAATTCAAAAAGCGCTTGCCTCGTTCACTGCAGCTCATAACCGCATGGAAATGCTCTTCGTCGCCGGTGTGACGATTCTGAACGACAGCTACAACTCGAACCCGGATTCTGTCATTGCGGCTCTGTCAACAGTCAGCGCAATGAACGCAAGCGGCAAACGCATCGCCGTCCTTTCCGATATGCTGGAGCTCGGGAATGAAGCACCCGACCAGCATCGTCATGTGGGGCGAATGGTTTCCCGCAACGATATCGAATACCTGCTGACGTTCGGACCACTATCGAAATTCACCAACGACGCTGCGCATGTGAAATTCAAAGCACACTACGACCAGAAAAACATGTTGTGCGAATATCTCGCTGAATTGGTGACGGCCGGCGATGTTGTGCTCATCAAAGGTTCGCGTGGAATGAAAATGGAAGAAGTCGTGGAGTTCCTCAAAAACCGGCTTCAGTCAAACCAGGGAGGGGGAGAAAGGGCGGCGTAATGCTGTATTATCTTCTCACATATTTGGACAAGCTGTACGACATTCCCGGCTTCGGCGTTTTCCGCTACATCACGTTCAGAGCCGGGGCTGCCGCTGTCACGGCTCTCGTGATCGCATTCTGGATTGGGCCGAAAATCATCCAACGGCTGCGGCAGCTGCAAATTGGAGAATCCGCAAAACTTGAGGCTCCGAAAACGCATCTCAGCAAAGCCGGCACGCCGACCATGGGCGGGCTCATTGTCCTTGCGTCGGGAGTGATCCCTGCGTTGCTGTGGGCCGACGTGAAAAACATGTACATCATACTGATTCTGTTTGTCACGGTCGCTCTCGGTGCCGTCGGATTCCTTGACGACTATATGAAAGTTGTCTTAAAGAAACCGAAAGGGCTGATCGGGAGATACAAAATTGTCGGACAGATGTTCGTCGGGATGGTCGTCGGTGGCGTCATCTACTTTTTTCCAGAATGGGTCGACGCCGCTCTCGAACCTCTGAAATCAAAAACAACGGTTCCGTTTTTCAAAAGCCTTGAAGTGGACTTTGGCTGGCTCTATATACCGATCGTCATCTTTATTATTACTGCGACGTCGAATGCAGTGAACCTGACGGACGGCCTCGACGGTCTCGCCATCGGAACCGTGGGCATCGTCATCACGACACTCGCCATCATCGCGTACGTGTCCGGCCACATAGAGTTGAGTCACTACCTGACCATCCCGTTTCTCAAGGGAAACGGAGAGTTGTCGATTTATTGCGCGGCGCTCGCCGGGGCGGCACTCGGTTTTCTTTGGTACAACTCATACCCGGCGCAGGTGTTTATGGGAGACACAGGCTCGCTCGCTCTCGGCGGCGTCATCGGGGCCATGTGCGTTCTGATCAAGAAAGAGCTTTTGCTGCCAACACTCGGCGGCGTTTTTCTGATGGAAACGGCTTCGGTGATTATTCAGCGAATATATTTCAAATACACAAAGAAGAAATACGGCGAAGGGCGGCGCGTGTTCAAAATGGCACCGATCCATCATCATTTCGAATTGCTCGGATGGCCGGAGCCGAAAATCGTTACGAGGTTTTATATTGTCGCCATCCTGCTCATGATTGTCAGCCTGGCGACGTTCAAAGTACGTTAAGGCTCGGATGAATGTTGCGAAATTACGAAATACGAAAATCACCGTCATCGGCGCGGCACGCAGCGGCATCGGTGCGGCACAGCTCCTGCTCTCTCAAGGCGCCAACGTTTTTGTCAGCGACAAGCAATCTGGCGAAAAGCTCAAATCTCAAACCTCCAACCTTGAATCTCTGGGGATTGAGTTGGAGCTCGGAGGACACTCCGAAAAAGTCTATAATTGCTCACTCATGGTTATCAGCCCTGGAGTTCCGAGTAACGCTCCGGTCGTCGTTGAGGCGCAGAAACGCAGGATTAACGTCGTTAGCGAACTGGAGCTTGCGAGCTGGTTTTGCCAGTCTCCGATTGTCGCTGTCACAGGAAGCAACGGAAAAACGACAACGACAACGCTGATCGGGAGGATTCTTGGAGACGCAAAAAAGGCGCATGCAGTCGCAGGGAACATCGGGACTGCGTTTTCAACCGTCGTGCGGGAGCTCGGTGCAACAGACGCCGCCGTGCTGGAAGTCAGCAGCTTTCAGCTCGACCACTGTGAAACATTTCGTCCGAAGATTTCGGTGATTCTCAACATCACGCCCGACCACATGGACCGCTACGAAAACTCGATGGAGAAATATGCTGCATCGAAAGCACGAGTGTTCATGAATCAAACGGCGGACGATTACCTGGTATACGATGCTGACGACGAATGGACAGCAAGAGCGGTTCAGAAAGCAAAATGCCGAAAGATCGCGTTCAGCAAAGAACAAAAAGTTTCAGAAGGAGCTTTCGTCGAAAACGGCATGCTGAGCACTTTTCTGAACGGGACACGAACCGAGATTATTCGCACAGACGAGATCTCAATCAAAGGCATGCATAATGTGTACAACTCCATGGCCGCAACACTCACAGGTCAGCTCCTGGGCGTTGGCGTTGCATCCATTCGTGCCACGCTGAGGAATTTCAAGGGAGTCGAACATCGGCTTGAATTTGTGCGAGAGTTGGACGGCGTCCGCTATGTCAATGACTCGAAAGCCACCAACGTCGATTCCGTGTGGTACGCCCTTCAAGCGTTCAGCGAGCCTCTTGTGCTTCTCCTTGGCGGCAGGGACAAAGGAAACGATTATTCCAGGCTCACGGGACTCGTAAGAAAACACGTCAGGGCACTTGTCGCAATCGGCGAATCGGCAGACAAGGTCGAAAAAGCATTCTCGCAGTCCACACAAGTGAAACGCGCAACCTCGATGGACGAAGCTGTTGGAGCCGCCAGGAGTCTGGCAAAACAGGGAGATGTTGTATTATTGTCTCCCGCATGTGCCTCGTTCGATTGGTTCGAGAATTACGAACATCGAGGGAAGGTTTTCAAGGAACTGGTGCACAAGCTGTGACGGACATCCAGCGAAACCATATCGACCTGCCGCTCCTCACCGCGGTTTTAATCCTGATGGTGCTGAGCCTTGGCGTGGTGTACAGTGCGTCAGCCACGTGGGCATACGAAAAATTCGGCGACAGCGACAGAATGTTGAATTCTCATGCTTTGAAGATTCTAATCGGCATCGCCGCCCTTTTTATGGGAATGATGGTGAAGTACACGGCTTACAAGAAACTGACAAAATTTTCCCTCATTGCAGCAATACTCATTCTGGCGGTGACGCTCGTTCTTGGCGGAGAAGTGAAAGGCGCGACAAGGTGGCTGAGAGTTGGCGGGTTTGGCTTCCAGCCGTCGGAGTTTGCGAAATTTGCGCTGCTGTTCCACCTCTGCGCTCTTATAGCAGCAAAAGGCGACCTCATCAAGGATTTCAAGCGCGGTTTTGTGCCTATGATGATCTGGATCTGTTCGGTCTCGCTGCTGGTTATGCTTCAGCCCAATCTCAGCTCTGGCGCAATGATCATTCTCTTGAGCTGCGTCATGCTCTTTGTGAGCCGTGCGCGAATTCTGCATTTGCTCGGGACTCTCCTGACAGTACTCCCTCTGGCCGGACTTTTCCTGATGAGCGCTCCGTATCGTGTGGAACGAATCCGCTCGTTCATCACAGGCTCCTCGGGAGGTAACTACAATTACCAGCTGTGGCAGGGGATCATTGGATTCGGCAACGGAGGCATACTCGGCGTTGGGCCGGGTGAGAGCAAACAGCGGGATTTCTTTTTGCCGGAATCGTACGGCGATTTCGTTTTTTCCATCATCGGTGAGGAATATGGCCTGCTCGGCACGGCGTTCTTTCTCGCCCTCTTTCTTTTAATAATGCTCCGGGGATTCAAAATCGCCAAATATGCACGTGACGATTTCTCACGGCTGCTGGCAATTGCGATCACGAGCACAATTACGATGTATGCTCTGGTGAATGCGGGCGTTACACTCGGCATTCTCCCGACGACAGGGTTGCCGATGCCGTTTGTGAGCTACGGCGGGTCATCCCTGGTGTTTTCGTCGTTTGCCGTCGGCGTGTTGTTGAATATCTCGGCTTACACGGACCTGCATCCCCGCGCGCCGAGAATGCGGGAAACTGTCATCGGCCCGGAAACGGACGAAATTGCTGTGAGAAAAGTCTATTAGACGAATGTGTCCAGCACACGGCCGAAAATACTTTTTGCAGGAGGCGGCACCGGCGGACATCTGTTCCCCGCTCTTGCCATCGCCGAGGAAATCAAGACATTGCGTCCTGACGCAGAAATTCTCTTTGTCGGAACCAAAGACAAGATTGAATCACGTGTCGTTCCGCAAAAGGGATATGCGTTTACCACGATTTGGATCAGCGGGTTTCACAGGAGTTTTACTCTTGACAATCTCGCTTTCCCCGTGAAAGTCATGGTCTCATACGCTCAATCGATGTCGTTGATGAAAAAATTCCAGCCGGATGTTGTGGTCGGCACGGGTGGCTATGTGTGCGGGCCGGTTCTCTCGGTGGCGGCGAATCGCGGAATTCCAGCGATAATGCACGAATCGAACAGTTATCCCGGAATCACAACACGATTGGTCGCACACCGGGCAACGAAAGTGTTCACAGCGTTTGAAGCAACAAGTCGTTGGCTGAAAAGAAAAGATAATATTGAACTTGTTGGGACGCCGGTTCGCAATTCCTTGCGCAAAGCGTCGCGGAAACGATCGGCCGAATTTTTCGGCCTCCGCGTTTCTAAAAAAACCGTCCTCATTTTTGGCGGAAGCCTCGGAGCCACATCAATCAACTCCGCAGTCAGGAAGATGCTACCGGCAGCCAGCAGGTCAAAAATACAAATCATCTGGCAAACGGGAGAGAAGGAGTTTGCAACTCTTCAACATGTGGCTGGGAAAAAAGATGGGTTCTGGATCGGGCCGTTTATCGATAGAATGGATTACGCGTACGGGGCCGCGGACCTTGTCGTATGCAGGGCGGGAGCAACGACGATAGCAGAATTGACGGCACTCGGCAAACCTTCTATCCTGGTACCTTATCCGCACGCAGCGGCGGACCATCAGACGCAGAATGCCAGGACGCTCATGGAAGCCGGCGCTGCAAAAATTGTTCCCGACCATGAGATTGGAACGAAACTCCACGAAGCAATGATTGGCCTGCTCAGCAACGCAAGGACATTGAAACGTATGAGTGCAGCATCGAAAAAACTGGGACATCCAAACGCCGGAGAAGTGATCGCAAAGAAAGTCCTTACATTGATCGGATAACCGAAAGAATGCAGAAGGTCTTTAAATACAAACTCGATTTCTACTACCAGCAGACGCTCATCGCCCTCGTGACACTGATGATCTACGCGGGCATTAAAGGATCGTTTATCGAGGACCAGTTTTCATTCGTGTTCAAAGACCCGATAGTGTACATCATCATTTTCTATTTCTGCATTTATCTTGTTGTTCTCGTGTTGAACCTTCTGCGCGACCGCAAGCTCATCGTCACGGACCAGGAAATGATTTTTCATCACAAGTACGGCGAACGGAAGATACGGTTCTCGGACATCGAGTGGATGCATATCGGCCGTGAGCGTCTGGTCCAAACAGCGGGCAAGTTTCAGCTTATTGTGTTTAAACTGAAGAATCGCCGGCGCCTGTTCCGCATTCGTGTCGGCAGATATGAACACAACCGCGAGCTCGTCGCCGAAATGGAGAAAATCGCGCAGCAGGTACCGAGAGGAAAACGCAGAGTGTTTGGGTTGAGGAGAAGAAAGAGTGTGTGAGAGAAGTATTCAGCCGGCGAGCAAACAGTTGACAGAATGAAGCATCCGGTAGCCAGGTCGTTTGAAGACTTGATCGTATGGCAAAAGGCGCATCAGTTTGTTCTCATGGTGTATCAATTGACGAAGACGTTTCCGGCTGAAGAATTATACGGCCTCATATCGC
>JACPSI010000131.1 GCA_016193365.1 Ignavibacteriales bacterium | reverse complement strand
TCCCGACGAATATCTATGGCAAGAGCGCTCTTGACCTGGCAAAGGAAGCTCAGCACACTCAAATCGTTAAACTTCTTCAGGAAGTCGATAACAAGACCAGGAGGACAATGTGAAAATATTCTTCATCGGTTCCTTTTTTGTTTTTGCTTTTGTGTCTGCACGGTTTTCCCCATGGAAAATAGTCATTGCATCAAAGGACGAGCCCGGCGAGCGAATGATCGTGAGCGGTCGCGTCATTGCTGCTGACGGCAAAACACCTGTCGCGGGAATTCGCGTTCAGGTCTATCACACAGATGCGAAGGGTTATTACAACCCCGGGATGCGAAGGGTTATTACAACCCCGGCACGTCGAGTTCCAGGAACCCTCGTTTGAACGGAACGATGATGACGAACGAAGTAGGCCGCTACGAATACCACACCATAAAACCCGGCTCCTACCCCGAGGGGCGTAATCCCGCCCATGTTCATTACGTCGTTTCCGGCAAGGGATATTCTGAAAAATACGACGAGCTAGAATTCGAGGGAGATCCTTTTCTGAGCGAGGAACTCATCGAAAAATCCAGGAAACTCGGAACCTTTGGCGTCGTGCAGAAGTTACAAAAGGACATTGACAACACCTGGAGATGCATAAAAGATATTCGACTGAAGAAGTAAGTACCTCGATTTTTCCATCCCGCTGTTGCAAAAAACTGATTATTTCGGCTAATTAGTGACGTTCTCTTTCTCTCACGACCATCGGAGGCGCTGTCTTTTATGAAAAAATATCTAAAGTGGGCTGTCATCGGATTGGGTGTGGTTTTTCTCGGTATGCAGGCCATTCAACCCGACAGAACGAATCCTCCCGTCGACGAGACCCAAACGATTCAATCTCTCTTGAAAGTCCCGCCCGGAGTTTTTTCCATCCTCCAGCGCTCGTGCTTTGATTGTCACAGCAATCAAACGAAGTGGCCATGGTACAGCTACATTGCCCCTTCATCCTGGCTTGTCGCCGGCGACGTAAAGAAGGCACGTGAGCAAATGAATTTTTCTGAATGGGGTAGATTCAAAGGACTTCGCGTGATATCCAAACTCGACCAGATCTGCATGAATGTCGACCAGGGAGCCATGCCGCTCCCCAACTATCTCGTCATGCATCCCAGTGCCAAGCTTTCCAAAGCTGAGATTGACACCATCTGCGCCTGGGTCGAGGCCGAGAGCGAACGGCTTTCTGAGTAACGGCCGCTCGGTGTAAGGCCAGCTTCAGGTCCCTTCCAGTTTGTCCGTTTTGAAGACAACCTTTTCTTTTTGATATTCCTTCATGGGTTCAAAATTTCGAACTGTGCATTTTATCGTTGGGATGTCGACGTTCCTCGTTTTTCTTTTGACCGGAGCGTACATGAGGACAGTGTTTCCTGATGTCTATTCGGCAAATGAGAGCATCCGTTTCCTCTACCGCGCAAATCATATTTATATTCTGTTTTCCGGTCTTTTAAACATTCTTCTGGGATTGTATCTTACGGAATACGAAATTCCGCGATTGAGGCGACTCCAACGCGTCGGATCGGCGCTTGTTGCCAGTATGACTCCTTTTTTTCTTGTAGCATTCATGCTCGAGCCCGTGCAGGCTTCTCCCTCAAGACCCATAACCACATTTGCTGTGTTCTCCACTGCTATCGGTGTCGGACTCCACGTGCTCGCTTTCTTCTGGAAACGAAAAGCATGAGACAGAAATTGATTCTGCCGGATATGTCGGCCGACGAGCTTTCCGTTCTGCCACTGGAGCGATCCGAAACAATTCCTTCCACGTGGTATACCGACCCTCGATTTTTTGAGGTCGACAAAGAAGTCATTCTATCTCAAACCTGGCAATGTATTGGCCATCTCTCCAAACTTCAACATAGCGGAGATCAAATCGTCGCTACTGTTGCCGGAAATCCCATTCTCGTTGTCAGAGGGCAGGATGACCATGTACGAGCTTTTTACAATGTGTGCCGGCACCGCGGAGGGCCGCTCGCACTTGAGGACTGCACGACAAAAGTCCTGCAGTGCAAATACCATGGCTGGACATATTTGCTAGATGGTAGCCTGAGAGGAACGCCAAAATTCGACCGGACCGAATTGTTCGACAAAAAAGACTTTGGGCTCGTTCCTGTTCCGTTGGAAACCTGGGAGGGCCTTGTATTTGTCAACCTTGCCGGGAAACCTCCAGCCCTTCAATCGATCGTGAAAGGAATGCGGGAGCGCATTGCACCGATTTCTTTTGCCACGAAGAAATTCTATCGGCGGATCGCGTATCGGGTGAACGCCAATTGGAAGGTCTACGTCGATAATTACCTCGAAGGATATCACCTTCCCTACGTTCATCCCGAACTATGTAACCTTCTCGATTACCAGAACTACATCACGGAAACCTTCGACTACTATTCGCTCCAACACAGCCCCATACAGCAAAAAGCGAGTTTCTACGGGTCGTCTGACGGCCGGGCTTTCTATTTCTTTGTCTGGCCGAATTTTATGCTCAACATTCTTCCGGGCAGACTCCAAACAAACCTTGTAATCCCAACGTCAAGTAATTCATGTACAGTCTTATTCGATTACTACTACAACGACATTGAGTCAGAAGAATCACGAAGGATCATCGAGGAGGATATTCGCTACAGCGACAAGGTGCAGCAGGAAGATGCCGAGATTTGTGAGCACGTCCAGCGAGGCCTTGAGTCCGCGGCATACCACAAAGGACGGTTTTCTGTCGACATGGAAAACGGGGTTTACCACTTCCAGTCGCTTTTGAAAAAAGCTTATCGCGAATTCTTGCAGCCGTAAGGAATAAACTTCGAGAATAGAGCTTAGCTCTTCTAAGAGAGCAGACTTTCGACGTACCTGGCAATGGCGGGAGATGAAGTCAGCCCCGGCGAGTCAATGCCCAGCAGATTCACAAAACCTTCCAGGCCTTTCTCACGTTCGTGCGCGATAATAAAATCCTTTGGAGGATCCCCCTTTCGCTGGAGCTTTGCACGGATACCGCTCATATCTGGCGTGATATCCTCATCATTGATAGCCGGCAGAATTCGTCGGATGGATTGAGCAAAGACCGCACGTTTTGACTCCTCAACAGTATACTCGAACTTGCTGTCTTGAAGATATTCCACATCGGGTCCAAATTTCAGCCTTCCTGCCCAGTCGAGAAGCGCATGAACTCCGAGCCCCTCGTCTCTCGGAACGGGATACACCAGTCGCGAAACGAGCTTCGCTTTTGAAGGAACCACCGCAAAGTAAGACCCCTTGGCAAAGAATTGGCGGTATCCGGCTTGGTCGATGTCGATGCCAGCGAGCGCCGCTATTTTGTCCGCGTACAATCCCGCCGCGTTAACAAGAGTTTCCGACGTGAACGTGGATTGTCTGCCCTCCTCGTTGATGGTCATCCGGTATCCAGAACCGAGTTTCTCAATCGCGACAACCTCGCAGCGAAGTTGAAGCGTGCCGCCATTTTCAAGGAATGTATGATAGAAGCAATCCATGAGCTCATGCGCGCTGACATTGCCTGTCAGCGGCGAGTAGATCGACCCGACTGTGTTGATGTTTGGCTCGAGTTTAAGTGTAGCCGCACGGTCCATTAACTCCAGCGGAACCCCGTTCTTCAATCCGTTATGGTAAATCGACTCGAGTTTTTTCAGCTCTTCCGTATCTGTTGCTGTGATGAGCTTCGTTATTTGTTTGTGAGCGATGTTGTGTTTTCGGCACAATGCATAGATTTCATCGCGTCCCTCAACACACAGTTTGGCCTTCAGCGAACCGGGCTTGTAATAGATGCCGGCATGGATAACCTCGCTGTTGCGGCTGGACGTTTCCAGCCCATACTTTTCATTCTTCTCGAGAACGATAATGGCTCCTCGTGTCTCGGAGAGCTTTGCGGCAACTGCCAGGCCAACAACTCCAGCCCCGATGATTGTTGTTCCAACGTCAGACATTTTTCCGGGAAAATTGTCAACAAGTTAAGAAAAATCTCCTGAAAGCGCTTGATTCACTCTTTCCTGCTGCGTACGTTAACAACATGACTCCTCTCAAAATCCTTATTATCGACGACGACCCTTTGCTCCGGACTCTCACGTCAAGGTTTTTGAAGGATATGAAAAACGTTCGGATCGTTGGAATCGCTGAGACGGGAACCACCGGCCTTGAGATGATCAAACTGCAGAAACCGAGCGTTGTCATACTGGATATTCTGCTACCGGATGCGAGTCCGCAGAGTATGATCGAACAAGTCAAGCTTCTTTCCCCCTCTACAAAAGTCTACCTTTGTTCAGCCTATTCCGACGAAAGGGTCGAAGCCACGATGAAGCAGGTGCATGCAGACGGCTTCGTTTCCAAGACGAATCTCAAAAGCGGCCTCACCGAAATGGTTCAGTTCGAGTTGGCGAGATTCCCGGCCTGATTCGTTGATTTTCTCCCTTTTATGTGGTACCGTTTTGAGTCGTTCAAACACTCTCCAGAGCCGTGTCACCCGAAAAACCTAGCCCTGCTGCGTTCATACGCGATTTTGGCAGATCCCTTCTTGGCCAAGCCAGACGGTTCCTGACCCTGTTTGCAAATTTCCTCAAAACCAACACCTCTGCCGGGGCACAGTGGATCAAAAAGAGGAATTTCCCCCGTCCTCACGCGCAGAAGTTTTTTGGATTCTTCAGGCACGCTGCTGTTGCATCCGGCACATGGTTTTTGCATATGTGGGGCTTTGTCGTGGAGTTTTTCTACCGCCTGAAACTCCGTGTCAAGCTGAGCATCATCGTCGGCATTTCCATCGTCGCCGTCACCTTCGTCATCAGCACGATTGCCGTTCGCCTCCAGGAAGACGAACTAAGGCACCAGACGGAAACAATCGGCTATATGATCGTCCGAAGCCTCCAGGCGGTGGCAAAAGACCCGCTCCTTCTGAATGAACAGGTGAGCATTCAGGATTACATCAATAATTTTCTGAGACGAAGAGTTCACGGAATGGAGTCGCTCGCCGTCGTCGACCGCTTTGGCAAAATCATAGCACACGCGGAAATGGAAAATGTCGAGCGCACAATTACACCGCAGCGGTTCGATGAAATCAGCCGTGCAGACTCCGCTCTGCTGGTCGAGACTCCCACGCACTACAGATTTGTTCAGGCTGTCTACACCTTCAACAAACGGAGAATCTTCCTCGGTGGGTGTTCTGTAAGTTTTTCCAAGACTGTCCTCCTTGCCCCTATCGAGGAAATGAGGCGTCAGATTGTCCTTACGAGCCTGGCGGTCTCCTGTCTGGCAATTCTCATTGTCTATGTCGTTTCAAAGAGACTCGTCCGCATTATTATTGTCCTGTCGGATGCGGCCCGTAAAGTCGGTGCGGGGAACCTCAAGGTCACCGTTA
>JACPSI010000104.1 GCA_016193365.1 Ignavibacteriales bacterium | reverse complement strand
CGCGGGAATGATTGGTGTGAATATCGGCGTGCCCGTTCCGCGCGAACCGTTCTCGTTCGGCGGATGGAATGAATCGAAGTTTGGGACCGGAGACATCACGGGGAAAAGCTCGATCGAGTTTTTCACAAAACTCAAGAAAACCACAACCAAGTGGAATCCTGAGTCGAAAGTGAACTGGATGAGCTAACCAAGGTCATTCTACAGTTGGAATGATGGATGACTGGATTGTTGGATGTTTGCAACAATAATGCCGTTCATGACATAGGGCATCACGCCTATTTCAGTTCCAACGGAATAACCGAGAGGATCAGATTTTTCTCCAGCCTGAGGATTGTGAACCTCACTGATTTACCGATAACATCGCTCGACAAAAACCGGTGTAAATCGTCGATGCTCTCAACCCTTTTTCCATCCGCTTCAACGATGACGTCTCCCACCTGAAGCCCCGCCTTTTCTGCAGGCCCGTTTTTTTCGGCAGAAGCGATCATGACACCGCGAGAGCCCGTGAGCTGGTGAGCTCGAACTGCGGCCCGTGAAAGTTCCAGCACCTGCCCGGCAATTCCCAGGAACGCCCTTGAGACTTTGCCGTCCTTCATCAAACGAGCCGCAATGAGTTTTGCCGTATTCACCGGAATGGAGAAACAGATCCCTTGTGCCCACGGGATTGCAGCAGTGTTGATGCCAACAACTTCACCCCGGCTGTTGACAAGCGGGCCACCGGAATTACCAGGATTCAACGCCGCATCAGTTTGAATCACATTATCAACGAGCCTTCCTCCTTCGGTCCTCAGGGATCGCCCCAGTGCACTAACAACGCCCGTCGTCACTGTGGCCTGAAAACCGAATGGGTTTCCGATAGCAATGACAAGCTGGCCGATCCGTATTGCCTGGGAATCACCTAGCTCTGCGACCGGCAAATCTTGCGCATCGATGCGGACAACGGCAAGGTCGGTAAACGGGTCGTCGCCAACGAGGTCTGCCTTGAATTCCCTCCCGTCGGCCAGAACGACATTGATGGCAGCTGCCCGATGAATGACGTGGCTGTTCGTCAGGATAAATCCATCCGGCGTGAAGATGACACCCGAGCCGCTGCCGGTTACGCGGTCATGCTCGCCTTCGCCTCGATGGCGAAATCCACGCCGCCGATAGTGATGCGAGACATCAATCTTGACAACTGTCGGTGAAACTTTGTCGACGACTTTTGTTACGGCGGCTGAATACGCGTCGAGAACTTCCAGGTCGCCGTTATGTTGAGCTTGCTCCGGTCGACGTTCTGAGCTGCTTGTCGATGTTGAGAGCGGGATAATATTTGCCATGATAATTTCCTTTCTCAAATTACAGATAGAAATGTCCAATTTCGGAACAAAACCGGACTCTCATCAATTCTCAAGTATTACGCTTGCCGCATTAGCGTCTCCAACCGTCGCCTTCCGGAACAGGCGTTACGGGAAGATTTAACCAGCCGCTCTCGCGAAGGTATTGCTCGAACGTGCGCAAACCGGGGTACATCGTGCGGATCGCTGCGATGTCGGCATCGTATGCTTTTCCGTTGAAGAATTGAAGCATCGCAGTTTGTTCCGGTGTGGGCTGCTGTCCTTCAGCCATCTGAGCTGGCTGAATTTTGACCGGACGGCCAATAACTTTGCTCAGCGTTTGCGCTATTTGTGTTTCGGTCAGTTCGTCTCCTGCAAACTCGATCGTTTTGCCCGGGAACTCGTCTGGCTTGTCGAACAAAATCGACACAAAAGCACCGATGTCCTCCACAGCAATCAATTGCATTGTTTTGTCAGGCTGTAAACCCCAACTCTGGAAAACGCCGTTCGAAATGAGCTCTCGGAAGCGGTTGTAATTCTCCATGAACGCAACCGGACGAAGGATGGTGTGCGGTAATCCGAGTTTTTGAATGTGCTGTTCAATTTTCCACTTGCTTTCAAAGTGTTTTTGCCCCATGCCGCGATGAGCGGCACCAACGGAGGAATAGATAAAATGCTTTACCCCGGCAGCCTTTGCGGCGTCAGCAAGCAGTATCCCCTGCTTGATTTCTCCTTCATACCCCACATCGGGAAGCCAAAAGTTTTGAACGCTGAAGACGCCGTACACACCTTTCAGCGCAGCATCGATTGAGGGGCGATGATACAAATCGCCTTTCACCAATTCTGCACCGTCGGTTGTGAGAGTTTGTGCGGGCTCTTTGTTTGGGTCGCGCACGAGGGCACGAACTTTCCAACCATCCTTCAGTAAATGACGCGCAACGGCTCCTCCCTGCTGCCCCGTTGCTCCGGTTACGAGGATAACCCTTTCTTTGTCAGAGGTTTTCATTTTTCGGTCTCCTTTCCCATTTGTAAGACTTTCTATCTATTCCCAAAGCGGTCAGAATAACACGCCTGCCCGGAAGCTAATATGAAAGGACATTGCCGAAATGACATCTGTCCTCCCGGTTGAGTATTGTCCGCTTCCCTCCATGGATACTACAAGAGGAACGGAACTCGAGGGAACATAATCCAGTCCGAACGCGGGAGAAAGGCTTAAGCCACTCTGCGTATGATTGTCGAAATGAAGCGCATTGGGATCGCTTTGATCTGATTCGGATTGAATCTCGTTACGATGGAAAGAGATCTTCAGCCCAAGATAAGGTCTGCCGCCGGTCAGGCGGTCAAAATAAAAGCGGAACCATCCCCCCGCTGATTGGTACTGCGTTCTTACGCCGTACGGTCGTTCGTTGTTATTCCCATCCAAAATCGCACCTGCAGTGGAGAGAGATCCTGAGTAAAAGTGGATTCCGAGGGCGAGAGTAGGGAAAACGAACATTCCTGCTTCTCCGCCGAAGTATATTAAGGCCTGAGAAACTGCCTTTCCTTCTTGAATGGGGAAGGGAATTCGTACTGATTGTGAAAGAAGGTGGTATTTCAGGTTGTTGTTTGGTATTGAGAAAAACGGATTAAGGCCAAATCCCAATGTGGCAACGTACGACTGATCAAATTCAACACGGCTGAGCTCGTATCGCTCCGCGCGCCTGCCGTTGTTGATATCTTCTTGCAAAAGGGCATAGCGCTTTTCCAGATCACGCTCGAGTTGTCGAAATGTTGTTGATTGTGGTTCGTTCCTGAAAAGGCCAATAAGTGCTTCCGCCTCACTGTAGGCCTTCGTTTCAATAAACGCCCGGGTCTGTGTGACATTTTGAAGCAGCCTGGCTTTTTCGCGGGCCATATAGCGCAACCGGAGAAAGTCAGCGACGAGGAAAGCGCCATAAGCTTGTACGGGCCTTCCGGCTTCCAGGTGGGTGAGGTATTTGGCGTAACAGGCAGTTGAGGGTCCCCCGGCATGCAATTCGACGTAGCGATACCGATAGGCTCCGCCAAGGGTCGCATAATAATTGACCAACGTGTCGGGGAGGGATGGGAGTGCAAAGATCCTCTGAAGCAGCGACCGGTACTGATCGGGAAGAGAGGAATCAGCGCTTGATTGAATTGGAATCCCCTGTGCGAGATCTCTCTCCGCTTCATCATACGAGCCTGCGATCAACATGCTGTCAATCCTGTTAAGCTCGGCAGAAAGGTTTTTTGTTTGTGCGCCCCCCCGGAGAGAAGGGAGGATAAAAAGAACAGCCAGTGAACAATGGTGCCATTGCATAGTTTGACCCCTTTTTTTAGTGCTCCGTGAATGCTCTGTTTGCTGAGAATCCCGGGAGATTGATCCGCAAGCCCGCCCACAACATCACTCAGCCATGAATGGAACTGGCGTTTCGGTCCAGTGAAAGTGAAGCTGTAAAGAGGTTACCTTCAAGGATCAACTGAGCAAACGGCAGCGGCGCCAGTTTTACTCCCAGGCCCGGTATAAGAGAAGCGGTCAATGACCCCTCGTCATACATCGACGATCCGTGGAGAAACCCTGCCTGTATCCTCGCGAACAATTCCGCTTTCGTTCGCTTGATCTGTATTTTGAAGAGTCCGGCGGCATGGAGGGAAGTATATTCGACAAATTTCGTCAGAATGGTCCCTGAAATGTTGGCGTTGTTAGTCTGTGCCCTGCACCAGATAGCGGCGAGCACAAAATCGATTGACGGATGGATGGTCGCGCCAGCCTCGATTCTGAACAAGGATCCCCGCAAGAGCTTTTCAAACGACGGCGGGCCCTAAATCCTTCTCATCTTGCACCATAAAGGTTACGTATCCTGCATGCGGTGCCCAACGGTGTTCGGCGAGGACTCGCTACTGAACGTCCTTAGGCAGACGAATGTCGCAGTAACCGTGATCGTGGATATGCATGAACATTGTCTTCCGATGTAGAATGCATCTTCATGGATTCCCGCATTCGTTGTTCCGTTACGCCCGATAACGCAAGTATTCTCTTCCGCAATTCCTCGTGATGTTCTTCTCGTGATTTCATCGGTTTCTCTGGCTTAAGAATCGCGCCAGTGCTCACGCTCTGGTCTGTTCTTTCCTTTCTTCCTCCATGCCCGGATACCATCCGCAGCGGCGTTTCCATTCCTCTTTGAATTTTGCCTGTTCCTCCGGAGTCATCCCTGCCAGTTTTTCCTCAAAGCGTTTTTTCCACCTGTCATGGCGCCAACCGTTTGCATACCGCCACCGCCCCCATCCCCGCAAGAGGATGTGCGAGAGCACGAGCAAACCGACGGCTTGCCAGAATGTGAGCGACGGCCCTTTGAAGAGTTCCGGGATAAGGGCATTCCAGAGCTCCATGACTATGTAGCCGATCGCCAGCGTCGCCACAGCAACGATGACAAGCACTTTCAGGATCTTAAACAACCACCATGGTTTCATACTACCTCCTATAGATTTTGAATTTCGTCATACAATTCTGCCAATTTTTCTCTTAAATAAAGGACTGCATACCGTTTGCGCGACAACAATGTGTTCAACGGTTCTCCTGTCTCCTCGGCGATTTCTTTGAAACTCTTTCCTTCTAGCTCATGTTTGACGAACACCTCGCGCTGTTCTTCCGGCAGGTCGTCCAGAGCATCGGCCAATTCTGTCCACACCAGCGATCGCGCATATACTTGGTCGGGATTCTGCGTCGGGTCAAACAAAATATCCTCAAGGTTCAGCGGTGTTTGTGAGTCGCGCACATCAGTGGGAAGCGAGTCTGGCTTCTTTTTTCTGTACCAATCGATGATCTTGTTTCGCGCAACGGTGAACAGCCACGACGTCAATTTTTCAATCGGTTCGGTGACGCTGTAACTCGAAACCAGCTGATAAAACACGTCCTGCAGGATGTCTTCGGCGTCTTGTTCGGTCCGAACCCGGCGTCGTATGAACTCGAACAACCTTTTCCGTTCGGACTTGACAGCATGTTCGATCGATGCATCCCGGCCGCCCGTTGTCAATGTGGCTTCTAACAAGAGATCCTTGCGTTTCTTAGAAAGACGATGGAAAGTCCCGAATATTGTAGGATCGGAGCGATGCTACCCCCGCAGGTCCTTGAACTGTGAAGTTGCATAGACTTGATGAGGGACGGAGGTTTACAAAACCTGTGTTGCCGCCTGTTGTCGATTCTGCATGACAGCAATGTAGACAACAAACGCAGCCGCAAAACCGATGAACCAGGCGTAATCATACAGGAAGCGAAGTTCCTCTACAAACAGCCCGATCAAAGCCACGAAGACTCCGGCAACAAGTGAGATGATCGCCTTCGGATTAAACCCCTTCGAGTATGAGTATTCCCCTTCCCGCCTGTAGAGGTCTTCCACGCTAAGCGACAGTTTCCGGATCACAAAATAATCTGCGATCAGGACGCCAGCAATGGGGCCGAGAAAACTGGAATACCCCACAAGCCATCCAAAAATGTACGTGCCGTAATCGGCCAGAAGTTTCCACGGCATCATGACAATGCCAAGGACGGCTGTGATCAGCCCTCCTCGAACAAACGTAATGTGTTTTGGAAGAAGGTTTGCGAAATCGTTCGCGGGTGAAACAACATTTGCCGCAATGTTTGTTGTTAAGGTGGCGACGACAAGAGACACGAGCGAGAGAAAAACCACGACAGGACTTTCGAACTTGGAGAGGAGCACGACAGGGTCCCAAATGGCTTCACCAAAAATGATTACTGTTGCCGACGTGACCGCCACTCCGATAAATGAATACAGCGCCATGGTTGGAGGAAGCCCAATTGCCTGTCCGATGATTTGAGCGCGCTGACTCTTTGCATACCGGGAAAAATCAGGGATGTTGAGGGAGAGCGTCGCCCAAAACCCAACCATACCTGTCAATGAAGGCACAAAAAACGACCAGAATTCTCCGGCCGACTGAAATTTGCTCGGCTGCGAAAGAATTGGCCCGAAACCTCCGCCTTGAACATACGCCCACGCGAGAAGCCCCAGCCCAACGACGATCAAAAAGGGAGCGGCAATTGATTCGAGCCATCGGATCGATTCCGTGCCGCGGACAATAAAGTAGACGTTCAATCCCCAGAACAGGAGAAAACTCACGGCGGAACCGAGCGCGAAGGTGCTCCACTGTGGAAACAACAAACCGAGCATCGAATTCAACGCCTGGCCGCCAATCCATGTCTGAATCCCGAACCATCCGCAGGCTACGAGAGCACGTAAAAGCGCCGGCACATTTGAGCCCAGCGTGCCGAACGAAGCGCGGGCAAGGACCGGAAACGGGATGCCATATTTCGTCCCAGCATGCGCGTTGAGAATCATCGGAATCAAGACGATGATGTTGCCGAGGGTAATCGTCAACAACGCCTGCCACCAATTCATCCCCCCTGCGATCAAGCCGCTTGCAAGCATGTAGGTCGGAATACAGACGCACATCCCGATCCACAACGCGGCGATGTTATAGGTTGTCCAGGTGCGCTGCGAGATTTTCGTGGGGGCAATATCTTTGTTGATGAGCGGGCTGTCTATGATGCGTGCGATGTCAACTTCGACGAGTTCGGCAGTAGTCATGGTTGTTCCTCTTTGTGGATGAATCCGAGATTTCACTCAATTGACAGTCCCCCTTCTGAAGCGAACTTATCTTTGTTGATTCTGTTCCGGCAGGCCCCACGGGTCGTCTGCTTTGCCCGTACTCCTGAATTCTTTCTCAGCGTCAGGTTTTGCAAGAGGTTGTGGCACACGCTTTAGCAACGGAGATTTGATTTTTTCTACCTGCTGATCAAGAGTCGTCAGAATCTGTCCTGATGCCTGAATTGTCGGCTTATAGTATGACTTTAATGCGAGCGCGATACCTACGACGACAGAGCCAACGGAAAGAAGAATTCCGATCCAGTATGTGACATCGGCGACGTCAACGGCGGAGTCAAGCATATCCCATTCACGAAACAGATTCCACCAATCGTGACGAGTTTTATCGCCGCCTAACAACGATAAACGCCGGGAGGGAGCATCTCTCATATACAAACTCACCGCCATCAGATTGAACCCCGTCAGGAAGAGCGGGACGGGAGCTATGCGAGCCGAATCACGAAGAGCAATCAAGAACGAAAGAAACGGAAACATGACCTGCCAAAAAGAACCGCCCAGGATATTCAGGGTTCGCCCAAAAAACGTGAAGAGGAAATGGCCTCCCTCGTGCACATAGAGGAATATCCAATGAAAGAAAAACATGATCGCTGAAGGCTTTTGATAGCTCCACACATTGCTGTATTTATCCGCGGCGAGGATGAAGACGTACAAAAAGAATGTATAGAAACCAATCTCGATTACCAGATTTTTGATTTCTCCGCGGTTGGGCTTCCCTGGGGCGCTGAGTTTCGGGCGCGCGGTTATCAAATGACTATTCAGGAGGATTCTCGCCTTTCCCGGATTTGACCCATTCAGTGACAATAGGTTGTTGTTCGCTTTTCAACCTCGTGTTAAGCTTCAGACCAAGCGAAGCAACGGTTTTGTACTTGTCGAAGGGATACTCAACGTAGACTTTGCCGCCGGGAAAATGACAGGGACTACAGCTGATTTTCAGCAGAGGAAGGATATCCGCCTGAAAGGTGTATGTACGCAGAGTCGACTGCCGAGCTTTTTTGTTTTGCGGAGTGTTTTCCGGAAGAAGAGTCGACAGTGCGATGCTGAGGAAAAATGTCAATGTCACGGGGATCATTTTTGGATCTATCGAGGTGCTTCGTATCCTCCCTTGACGCCGTTCTTCGAGAACACGATTTGCCAGAGCTGCGTGTCACGCGCGCGGAACCCTCCTGCACAGGCGAGAAGATAATAACGCCACATCCGATAAAACCGTTCATCATACTGCGATTGGATGTGCGGCCAGTTCTTTTCGAAGTTGTCCTTCCACGCCATCAATGTTTTGTCATAGTGGGAACTAAAATTATGCACATCTTCAATAATGAAAAAGCCTTCGACGGCAGCGCTGATTTGCTTGAGCGATGGGAGCATGCTATTGGGGAAAATGTACTTTTCCAGCCAGGGATTCACATCCATCGTGGTTCCAGATTGATTCCTTCCGATGGTCTGGAGCAAGAATAAGCCATCGTCCTTGAGACAATGACTGACGACCTTCATCAGCCGCCGATAATTCTTGTACCCCACATGTTCTATCATTCCGCAGATGAGAATCTTGTCAAAACCGTCTTTAAAATCTGGGGTGAGCAAATCCCTGTAGTCCTTCTCAAGAATCTGAACAGGCAGACCTTTGCAAAATTCGCGAGCAAATTCCGATTGCTGTTGCGAGATGGTGATGCCCGTGACAGAGCAGCCGTAACGCTCGGAAGCAAATTTCGCAAACCCTCCCCATCCGCAGCCGATATCAAGGACTCTGTCATTTGTGCCAATCCCCAGTTTTCTGCAAATGAGGTCGAGCTTTTCTTCTTGGGCTTTGTTCAGGTCATCGGTATTCTTGAAATAACCGCATGTATACTGATTGTATGGATCGAGAAAGGCCATGTAAAGCTCAGGGCTGAGATTGTAATGCCGACTTGCAATTTGCTTCGACCCCGATCTTGTCTGCAAATTAAGAAGTCTGGAGGTCAGCTTGAACAAAACGAGGCTTGGAAGAAATTTGATTTTTTCCTCCAAATGCGCTGATAACACTTTATGGAAGAATTGGTCGAGATGACTACAATCCCACCAACCGTCCATATACGATTCGCCCAGACCCATCGCACCTTCGCCCAGAACCCTTCGATAAAAACGATTGTCATGGATCTGCAAATCCCAGGGGCGAGTCCCGTTGATTTGAACATCCGCAAGCAAGAGAATCTCCCGGATTTTTGATTCGAAGGACGACCCGGAAATGATGGACGTGGAGATCTGATCGCGACTGTCGGAGGCCAGCTCAGTACTGTGATTCACGCGTCTGCAAATCTCCTTTTCCTATTTTCTTCGAGTGATTTCAATAAGCCAATCGAGCCGTTCACCGCGACGGCCTGCACGAACCCAGGCGTTATCGCCTTTGTGGAGGGTGATGGACTCGATTTCGTGAATGCCAATGTATTTATCGAGCCAGTATGGGTCGTTATAAACATCCTCGCCTGAAGGGTAAATTCGTTGCCCCTCAATGAGAATAAGAATATTTCGAAGAACAAGTGGCACGGAGGAAGGGTTTCGCGTCCGAATCCTCTCGCGCTGCCTCGTGGTGGTAAAATCAAACCGTGGCGCAACTACCCTTAGTGCATCAGTCACATTTTTGGTCTTCGTGTCCAGCAACATTGCGCGGGTGATATGAAGGCTGCCCGTAGAGAGGTGGGAGAGCCGGTCCAACCGGACTGTATCCGTGACCGTCACTTCTGGAAGACGGATCGCATCCTGCTCCAGGCTGAGATCGAAGGCAATGTTTTCATCTTCAGAGAGAGCGATGACTCGATACTTTCGCT
>JACPSI010000051.1 GCA_016193365.1 Ignavibacteriales bacterium | reverse complement strand
TCGGCGAGCAGGGGACGGGAGTCGGCGAAATGTGGGCAAACGTAACTCTGCAAATCTTAAAACTGAGCCTGATCGTCCCCTCTCGAGCGTGGTCATGAGCGGCGAGAGAGTGGATGAAGGGTGTGTTCTTTAGAAAATTCCCACTTGAAATCAAAAAGTACACATCCCTACAATAGTACGCTGAGAGGATTTCCCCACTCTCCAAGCACGTGCCATCGCCACAAGAGGGGACTTTTGGCTTCATCCGTGAATATGAGACTCGGAGAGATTCATTCAGTGAAAAACCTAATTCAAACGGTTAAATTTTCGCAATACAAGTTTGAGACGTTCATGAGGCAGTGCAAACACCTTATTCCCGTCCCGGCCAACCATGTCTTCAGCCGCTATCATGGCATTGATAATCGCTTCTTGCGTGGCCTGAACCGTTGCGTTGAAAAGCGGGTTGAGGCGGTCGTTTGGGAGCATGGCCAACGAAACAAGCCCTGAATCTTTTCCTGCGCCCGGATTGGCAGTTGAAAATGCGAAGAAAATATCCCCGGAGGAGTTCTCTCCTCTCCCGCCAACAATGCCGATGCCAAGGGTCACGCGGGTAACAATTCTTTTTAATTGATGCGGGAGTAGGGGTGCATCCGTTGCGACGACAACGATGATCGATCCTGACCCTTCGTCGGGTTTTCCGCGCACGGGGGTTAAATCAGTGATCTCCTTGCCGACCGGTACGCCTGCAACCGTGAAATTCTGGCGGCTTCCATAATTAGCCTGCACAAGAGCGCCAACGGTATACCCTCCGAATCGCTCCTCAAGCTTTCTCGAAGATGTCCCTGTGCCGCCCTTGAAACCGTGGGCGGTCATTCCTGTGCCGCCGCCGACGTTTCCTTCGGCAATTTTTCCGGAAGCCGCGCCGTCGAGCGCGCTGAACACATGTTCTTTCTTTACGTGAAATCCGTTAATGTCGTTGAGAAAACCATCCCACGTTTCGGCCACAACAGGGAGGCTCAGATCTCCCGTGTACCCTTCACGAGGACTCTTCCTCACGAGCCACTCGATGACCGCATCACGCACAACGCCCACACTATGAGTATTGGTGATGCACACGGGCCCGCCCAGCACGCCGGATTCTTCCACCCACGTTGTTCCGGTCATCTCTCCGTTTCCATTGAGCGTAAACCATGCTGCAAAAACAGGGTCGTCAAATTTTTTCCCCCGCGGCAGGATAGCCGTGACTCCAGTGCGAATCGGCCCTTTGCCGACGACCAGTTTCCCATCGCCGGAAATAATCGTTGTATAACCAACTTCAACCCCGGTAACGTCCGTGATTGCGTTATTCTTCCCGGGAGTGCCGTCGAACGGAATACCGAGATCCCTGGCACGAGGTTTTTGGGAAAAAACAGCTGAGAAAACGAGCAATAAGAATAAAGCGAAAATCAGAAAGCGTTTCATTGAACCTCCTAGAGTGTTTGTCTACTCAGTCTTGTCGCCAGGTTTGTCGATGTCCACCGTACCTTTGGGAAATGGAACAGCAGCGACAACTTTTCTGTGATTGAGAATGATCTGCTTCGCTCCCCTGTCTCCAGCGATGTTTTTCAATTCAGGAAAAAATCTCTTTTCGAAGAGTGCGGGGACACCGAGTGAATCTCCGTATTCACATGCAACGATTTGCGCTCCTTTTGATACATGCCGGTCAATGAGTTTGTCCAGGAGCTCAACAGAAACATGCGGCTGGTCGCAAAGGACAATCAAAACAGCCTTTGTCGATTTCGGAAGGGCTCTCATTGCAACACGGAGTGACGAGCTCAAGCCCTCGTGCCATCGGGTATGGTGAATCACCTGGATTTGCAAACCCAGAAGCTGAAGCTTCAACAAATCGGCATAGGCGCCGAGGACAACGTGCACGGATTCCGCTTTTGAAGCGACACAAACTTCAGCGAGATGACGCAGAAGCGTTTGGCCCTTGAAGGGAATCAACTGCTTAGGGCTTCCGTAACGCGCCGAGCCGCCGGCGGCGAGGAGAATAATGGCTATTCGAGTTTTCTTCTTCATCTCTGATTCATTTCATTCTCGAAGTTGCTCAGGCGCGGAGCACTTTCGCAACAAAGAAACATTCTTGGTAGCCGCAGACTTTATGTCTGCGCATATAGGCTGCGATCGCAACCTAAAGGTTGCGGCTACCGAGATTCATCCTTTTTTTGAAATATCTTCTCCATCTCGACCATAATGCGATTCATTTTCTTCATCGCGAACTCGAACGGCGCGGACGTCGTCATGTCCACTCCTGCTTTTTTCAGGAGATTGATCGGATAATCGGATCCGCCTGAAGAAAGGAATTCCAGAAAGCGATTCGTGACTTCTTTCTCTCCCGCCAACACTTGCTCTGAGAGAGCCGCCGACGCCGTGAACGATGTAGCATACTGGTAGACATAGAAATTGTAATAAAAATGTGGAATGTAAGCCCACTCGGCTTTGATTTCGTCATCAACAACGCAAACGCCGCGATCGTGCGCGTAATATCGTTTCGTGATTTCTTCGTAGAGACTGCACAAACTGTCGCCGGTCAGGGACTCGCCTTTTTCCGCGAGCTGATGAATTCTCAGTTCAAACTCCGCAAATTGTGTTTGTCGGAAAATTGTGCCTTTGAAGCCTTCCAGATAATTCCCGAGCAGAGACAGTCTTACGTTGTCATCTTTTATCGTCTTCAGCATGTAGTCGATGAGCAGCGCTTCGTTGAACGTCGAAGCAACCTCGGCGACGAAGATGGGATATTGGGAGGTTGGATATGGCTGCGTTTTGTTCGACAGATAGCTGTGCATGGTATGTCCCAACTCATGCGTCAGCGTGCTGATGTCGTCGTATTTGCCGTTGTAATTCATGAGCATGTAGGGATGGACGTCGAACGCCGAGCCGTTAGAATAGGCGCCCGAGCGTTTTCCTTCGGTCGGGAACATGTCGACCCAGCGCCCGGAAAAGGCTTTTTTCGTAACTGCAATGTAGTCGCTGCCGAGCGGGGAAAGCGAAGCTGTGATGTGCTGTTGTGCCTCTTCAACCGAATACTTCAAATCAACATCGGCAACGAGCGGTGCATACAGGTCGTAGTAATGCAGCTCGTCGAGTCCGAGAATCCTTTTGCGCAGTTTGAGGTAACGATGAAAGGTCCCCAGGTTTGCATTGACATTGTCCACGAGGCTGTGATACACCTGGACGGGAATATTATGCGCATCGAGCGCGGATTCGAGGCATGATGCGTATTTCCGTGCACGCTGGAAGAACATGTTTTTCTTGACTTCGGCATAGATTTGTGTCCCGAACGTGCGCCGGAATTCATATTTCTTGCTGAAAAAGGCAGCAAAAACGGTTTTGCGGTCATCGCGATTTCGGGCTGTCCGGTGCAAGGCAAACGCAGAATGGTCAAGTTTGACTGTTTTTCCGTCATTCAGCATAACTTCCGGAAAAGGAAACTCCGCGTTTGAAAAGATGCCGTAGATGTTCTGCGGCCCGTCCGCCATCAGCGTTGCATCGGCAATGATTTTTTCTTCGCTCTCAGTTCCGGTATGAGCCTGTCGGCGCAGGATGTCATCAAGATAGTGGCGATAGATTTCGAGCCTCTTATCCTGTTTTAGGAAGCCATCGATCGTTTGCTTGCTGATTTTCAGTATTTCGGGTTCGACGAAAGACGCCTTTGCGCTGAAATCCGAATACACCTGGGACATCTCCTGCTGAAAGCCGAGATACTTCGAGTCCCGCGTATCCTGGTCAGAATTCATGCTCGCATACGCATACAGGCGAGTGAGTTCTTTTGTTAAGGAACCGGTAAAGTCGAGACAGGCAACGAGATCTCCGGCGGACTGGCCGAGCTTTCCTTTGAAGTTCTCAATCTTTGGGATTTCCCCCACGATGCGGTCCTTTTCCGATTTCCAGACAATATCCGAGACGTAAATCTCGGCGAGATTCCATTTGAAGTGATCCGGAATCTTGCTCCGGTCGCGTTCTTGCATTGAATCAGATGTGTGATGAGCAGGGAAATGCATAAGCAATCGACGGATACCTTTGGTTGAGGGGTGTGCAATGTACTGCGAGAAGAGCCAAACGGCAAGAAAGAAAAAGGACTTCCGAAGTCTCTTAGGTTTTGCGAAGGACTTCGGAAGTCTAACCGGAAAACTACGGAGTTTGCTTACAGCCCAAAGAGAATCGAATCGTTCAGCTGAATCGCGTTGATCGACCGCGGGTTGCCGATAAAATGCTCGTTTGCGTTGAGCGGCAACGGGTCTTTCTCGTCGTTCAATGACGTGTAGGAATCAATCCGCTGATCTTTCGTAGGATCAGTGTCTTCCCATGCTTTTCCCGCCAGGTTCGTCAGGTTGTAGGAGAGGTTCACATCGAGCGACATCAACGGGTTCATCGAGATATCACGCCGCCTGTAACGCCTGCGCCTATTCTTGTTGCGGGTTCACGGTGTAAGTCCCGCTCGAGAGTTTTGACACGCCGTTGTTCTGGAATTCGCCGCTGAAACTGTTGAATGCAACGTTTGCGCCGAGATATGGAGTGAATGGCACAGCGGGGAGGCTCAGCCGGTACTCCGGGCCGACCTTGACGGAGAGAATCTCTTGAGAAATCTCATTCTCTGAGCTTCAACTAAGGAGCGAACAAAACATAAGTTAAAAACTCCAGTTGGGCCTCAGATCTTTCCAGTCGTTGATAAGCCCAAAGTGTTTACATAAGGCAGCAGCAGTCAACACAATCGCAACAATAATCACTGCTTTAAACAGCGCCCTTTGCCATTCTGGTATACCTCCTCTTAGCCTCCTCCACAAGAAAACCGACATGAGGTCCACAATGCCGATGATGAGATAAACTGGGTCAACATGGGAAGACTCGAGAAAACGAGCGATGAGTTGTTTCATCTCAATTAGATAAAAAGGCTTGCTTCAGTGATATCACAAAATGAACTTCATTCGCCGTTTAACGGACCGTAGCTAAACTGCAAAAGCAAAAAGGTCGAGGGATATACTTCTCGAACTCTGCCGAAAAATCGAGGTGCGCAGACTTCTAAAACTAACTAATTTTCTGTTCTTGCGCGGTGGAAGTGCACGGCTTTTCGTCTCGCCAGCTTGTCCCGAATGCGGGAGCGACTGGTTAGGCAGCAACTTCTAATTGGCCAAGGCCGAAATGAACTCCTTTGAAAGCGCAAAGATGTGTGCAAAAGCCTTCCAGTCTAGAGTCGTCGGCAAATCTGCAAAACTATGGTAGGGCTGCTTCCCCTGATTGGCGTAGAGGAAAAACGTCTTGACTCCCTTCTGAGAGATGAAGTAATGATCACTATTCGGGGCGTTCCACCTCTTGTACAGAGGTCCGAGCTTAAGCGAATCGTTGACGGATTTGAGGATGGAGTAGAATTCTGGAGAATCTTCCCCCCCGACGGCCATAACGCCATCATTGCCCGAAGCGACCATATCTAAGTTCAGAAGGAATTTTGTCTCGGTGAAAGGTCGAAGCGGGTGCTCGGCGTAGTACTTGGAACCTACCAAGCCGACGTCTTCTCCTGAGAAGGCAATAAACAGAATGGAGTGTTTGGGTGGTTGCATAACAAAGTGCTGAGCCAAGGCAAGCAACATCGCGACACCACTTGCGTTGTCGTTTGCGCCCGGAAAATAAAGGGAGTCCGCGAACCCGCCAAGATGATCGAAGTGTGCACAGACTATGATCGAGGTGTCGGTGGGAGCCGTTCCCTTCAGGAGTCCAAGGATATTCTCTGCGTCATATTCCTCCATTGAAGCTTCCACATCATAACGGATTGATTGAACTGGTGTTGGCAGGGAACCGGCCAGAACGTCGAACACAGGGAGGTCGGCGTTCTCGTAAGGGGTAGAATACATCAACTTCTTGACGAGAAAGATTGCGGCGGACGCCCGTAGTTCGCGGGCTATGGCGATTCTCGTTGAACGGGAATAGGACCGCGGGTCAATGGACTTGTCTGATTGAATCGCCGCGGGAACTTCGTCATCAAAGATCAGGATCGCGCTCTCGCTTCGAACGCTCGCAAAATCATTGATTCTGTTGTCGGGTGCAAACACTCCACCTCGGACATAGTAGATGGGATTTCGCCGCGAACCGGAGCCGGATCCTGTGGTTGCAAAGGGGAGGAAGTCTCGGCCGAGAACAAGCTCCTGGTCGTTCACAATCAGCTGAGGCGAACCTTCGACTACATTGAGCTCGATCTCAAATGTCTGACCATAGTCAGAATCGACAGAGAGCAGCCCGACCTCTCGGAATCGTGATTTGAGATACTGGGCGGCCTTCTTGTTACCGTCAGCATAGTAGCTGCGACCGGCAAATTCAGGGGAAGCCAAGAACTCTATATCCTGTTTGGCGCGTTCAAGAAGGTCTTGTGCCGGTGAAGACGAAAGAAGAACAAGGACAAGTATGGTGATGGCCTTATTACGCATAAGGTATCTAGAGTCGTGAGAGAAGTTGCTGTCTAACCTCGGGTTAGGCTGCCGTTTGAGCCTGTATGTATCGGCCCTTCGTGATCTTTCAAAAACCCCGCCGCTCTTCCCTGCAAAACCGCCTTTATCTCCGCAACAATCGAAAACGCGATTTCTTCCGGTGTCTCCGCACCAATGTCAATTCCCACAGGGCTATGAAGTTTCGCGAGATTGTCCTTCGCCGGCTTGAAGCCGTCGTCTTTCAAATGCTGCATGAGTAACTCGGATTTGCTTTTCGGCCCAAGCAGTCCAACATACAAAGCAGGCGAAGGTAGAAGCACTTTGAGCAATTTCAGGTCTGTCGGAAAATTGTGCGTCATGATCACCGCTACTGTTTGTCCGTCGATTTTCAAATGTTGCGAAATATCCTCGGGTTGGGACAGAATCACAGAGTCGGCAAGCGGAAAATTTTCTTTTGTTGCATACGCAGGGCGATGGTCAACGAGTGTCGTATGCCAGCCGAGATCATGGGCAAATTTGATAACAGGAAATGCGTCAAGACCAGCGCCGAAAATAACGAGCGGCTGGGGCGGCAGGATCACTTCAATGAAGACCTCGACTTCTCCCTGCTGAACCAGATACGATTTTCCCAGAGATTTTTCGCTGTTCAGAGCAGCTTCTGCGTCTGCTTGCAACGAGGATTTTAGAGCCGTCTCGTGAATGCTGCTTCTGATTTTTCCTTGAGAAACGTGTAAATAGTCGCCAACGCAGACGCCCGGAATGTTCTTCGCGCGGAAAACCGTCGCCAGAACTGCTTTCTCATGGCTCCGGACGCATTCTCCGAAAAACTCGTTCTTCTCGAGAGCGGCTCCATTCTGCAATGGTTCGACCAGAAGTTCAACGAGTCCGTTGCAGCCGAGGCCGAGTCCCATGATCAAATCGTCTGTCGAGGATGTGTCGTAAGAAACTATGGCAGGCTCGTTCAATGACATCACGGACTTTGCCCGTTCCATCAAATCCGTTTCAAGACATCCTGCGCTAATGAACCCGGCCTCGCGGCCATGTTCTGAAAAGAGCATGCGGGCACCGGGTCGCCGGTATGCCGAACCCTGCACTTTCACGACAGTGGCAAGAGCACCCTTCTTCCCGGATTTGCGGAGAGAATCAGCCGCGGCAACTATATCAGAGAGCTCTTTCATTATTGACGATAGCAAAGAATTTTCGGTGTCTCAAAAAACAACCAATATCGATAGGCGGAACCTTCCCTCCTCACCGGCTTTTTGGCGGGAGGTTGCGATTATGAGCGAGTTTTGCAGACATAAAGTCTGCGCCTACCGATAAACAATTCTTTTTGGACGACCTACTGAAGGGGTTTCATCAGGGTTGACCCATGGCTTGACCCTTGATGTACTGGGCGTCCCCAAATCCCAGTATTGGGTAGAAGATGAGTCCCAGAAGTGCAAGTCCGAGGCCGAATCCAACACCCTTGCCAAATTTCTTTGCGATTTCAATAGAGACGATAATATCAATGATAAGGTTAACGAGAGGAATAATTAACAGGATGATCCACCACAGCGGCTTTCCAGCAATCTTCAGCAGCACAACCAAGTTGTATATTGGTACAATGGCAGCCCAACCAGGCTCTCCAGCCTTTGCAAAGACTTTCCATAATGCTGCAACATAGACAACGAGCACCAAAAAACAAATCACGAGAAAAAAGGCCCCTAGCGAGTCATCCTCATTCTGGAAGAACATAAGCGTTGGACTATATATCAGGAAAGAGGTCACAGGAAGCCGCTTCTTCAGAAAGTCCGACATAAGTATCTCCTTATCTTTTGCTTTTGAAATGGTCAGTTGTTTTCATGCCTTCGATGGTGGTAATAGTATCGCAGGTGGAGAAAAAGCGAAAGAATCGCTCGACGGTTCACATTCACCTCCCTTGACGAACGAATCTTTGAATGGTGGAGAATGAGGGATCACCAGCAAATGAACGTTTTTCAACCTTAATGATGTACCCGTTGAAAGTCAAGGTTTCTTATTGTCTTTTCAACGTCATCTCATCGACTTTCAAGAGGAATGCGATAGCCAGACCCTTATGTGTCTGGCGCTAAACTCATTTCCAGGCTGTAAGAATTGCACCCGCAGCGATGAATGTCACAAGCTGATAACCCGTATCGAGAAAGTACAACGCCCGCGGCTTCGTGGAGAACAGGCTTGCCGTAAATTGTGTTGTTGTGACAAAGCCGAGCCACACCAGGCAGGCGACCTCAATGCCGTCCATTAACGTTGCTGTTGACGGAACAAAACGGGCAAGAATGTAGTACGAAACCAAAACGGCAACAAAGGACTGTGCATACAATGGCCCCGGGTTCATGCTCTTGATCTGTTCTTCCGTGTATCCGTGCAAGGCTGCCCATTTCTTTCCAAACAGCAGACCGTACCATAAAAATCCGATAACCATGTTTGCCACGGCTGCGACAAGTATTGCGACGTAATTCATGAATGCCTCCT
>JACPSI010000050.1 GCA_016193365.1 Ignavibacteriales bacterium | reverse complement strand
TAACGAAATTCCTGTTCAAACTGCGGGGATTGCCAACCACGGCCACCTCCCTTGAAGGCCTTCAACACATGGGCTTTGTTTTTCTCGGAGAACGGCCACACACCGAAATCGTCCTTGGCATCGTAGGCAAATTCTGGACACCATCAGCCTGTATTCAGTCACTCACCCCGAAGGAATTTCTTGACTTCACGACCGCCGGTTATGCAAAAGCAGTTTGGAATTTCGCCTTGTCGGAGGCTTCTCTTCCGGGCGACACGATCCTCTCCACAGAAACACGCATTCTCTGTCTCGATAAAGTCAGCTTAATGAGCTTCCGTGCTTATTGGTTTTTTGTCCGCCCGTTCAGCGGCCTCATCAGAAAGGCCGTCCTCAACTCCATTAAACGTCAGGTTGACGGGTCCTCGTGATGAAAAGGCTCGTTCTGCTTACACCCGTTTTTGTTTTATGCATCAATGCTGCTTCGTCATATCAAGGTTCAGCGGACACAACGAAGGCAGAGTCTCAGGGCATTTTACCGATTCCCATCGCATACTACACACCGGAAACCGGCATTGCGGGAGGTGCGGGGCTTCTGTATTTTTTCAGGCCTGAGGAAAACAGCGCCCGCATCCGTCCGTCAACAACAGCGCTTTTCCTTATTTATACTGAAAAGAAACAGTTTATCGCCCAGTTGTCTGGAGAATGGTACTTTGAGGAGGGACTCTGGCGCATCGACGCCGATTTTCTTTTCATGCGATATCCTCAGAAATTTTTCGGCATCGGTAACAACACTTCAGCGAGCGACGAGGAGAATTATACGTCAAGAATTTCACGCATGGAATTCAAGGTTCTTCGTTCACTGTCCCCCGGACTGAACCTCGGTTTGACAGGATTGCTTGAGGACAGAAAATTGTCCGACATTTCCCCGGGAGGTCAACTTTCCAGCGGTGCGGTCTTCGGAAAGGCCGGTGGAATCACTTCAGGTATCGGCCCCTTAATAACGTATGACACGCGCGACAATGTTTTTGCACCCCAGGAAGGATTTTACCACCTCGTCTCTGTTGTGACATTCTCGAAAAGTCTGGGCAGTGATTATCCGTACACAAAAACTCTTGTCAATGTGAGGCAATACCTCCCGCTGGGCAAACGTCAGGTGCTCGCTCTTCAGCTTTTCGGCACATTTATTTCGGGATCTCCCCCATTTCACAAACTTGCTGAACTCGGAGGGCAGGAAACGATGCGTGGATATTTCGAGGGAAGATTTCGTGACCGACATTATCTGACATCTCAGATAGAATATCGGACTCCTCTTTTCTGGAGAATCGGTTTCGTGGCATTTGTCGGAATGGGAGAGGTCACACGCGAAGTACGGGACTTCACTTTTTCGGGTATCAAAGCTTCGTATGGCCTCGGGCTCCGTTATTTCTTCAATCTGCAGGAGAAACTCAACTTGCGCGTGGATTTTGGGTTTGGGAATAATTCGAGCGGGTTGTACATTGGGCCCGCTGAAGCATTTTAGCCAACATGGAAAAACCTCGCGTAAAAATTTGCTGCATACAAAGCATTCAAGAGGCAGAGGTAGCCATTCGACATGGCGCCTCAGCCCTCGGACTTGTCTCCGAAATGCCCAGCGGGCCGGGGCCAATTCCCGAAGATCGCATTGCTGAAATTGCTTCCTCCGTCCCCCGCGGCATCGAGACTTTCCTTCTCACGAGCAAACAGAACGCTGATGCCGTCGTTTCCCAACAACGCAAGACAAATGTTACCACGCTACAACTTGTAGATGCTTTTCCGATTAAGGGGTATGGAATTCTGAGGAAATTTCTTCCTCGAATCAGGATTGTTCAGGTAATCCATGTTACGGGTGGCGAATCGGTCAAGGAAGCAATCGCTGCCGCAGAGCACGTCGATGCGTTGTTGCTGGATTCCGGGAATCCATCGTTGCCGAGAAAAGAGCTGGGTGGCACAGGGCGGACACATGACTGGACAATCAGTCGGCAGATTCGTGAGTCCGTCGATGTTCCGGTTTATCTTGCCGGTGGACTCAAAGCAGAAAACGTTCGTCACGCGATTGATGCGGTCTCGCCTTTTGCTGTGGACCTGTGCAGCGGCGTGAGGACAAACGGAGCGCTCGACGAAACGAAACTGAAGGCATTTTTCGCTGCAATAAACGCATAGGGGCAACCCGCCAGACCGCTCGGCGGGCTGGCTGGCGTCGCCCCTACGATAAGGACCCCGACTCCCTGGGAGGCAACCAGAAGTCGTTGTCCAGTACTCTTCGGATTTCCTGGAAAGTGCCGGGCCTCTCCCCGTACTTACTTTAGTAAAAGTAGCTTCTTCGTGTCAACAAAGTTGTGGCCGTCGTCAACCCGAGTGGCCTGAATTCTGTAAAAATAGACACCGCTTGACGCGTGGACACCATGGTCCGTCCGTCCCCTCCAAACAACAGAATACCTTCCTGCAGCCTTTTCTTCCTGTACCAGAGTCGTCACGAGTTGTCCAAGGATGTTAAAAACCGCAATGCGGACACTGCTGCGCCTCGGCAGATCGTAGGCAATGGTGGTGCTTGGGTTGAACGGGTTGGGGAAGTTCTGTTTGAGCGCAAACGAAACGGGCAAACTTACATCATCGTTTTCAACCGCTGTGAGTGGATTTTGCACAACGGTGTCGGCAATGAACCCCGAACCGACAGCGAAGTTTGTTCCCCTCGCCAGACCGGAGAATACTTCGCCGACAGTAAATTTTGCCTGGCCGGAGGGGCCGTTGGTAATGCCGAAAGCCATATCAAAAGCATAAGAGCGCAGAGCTACGTTCTGAGCGGCCGAATACGAGAATACGAACAGCACTAGAGATTTGAGTAGTTTCATGTCGATTTCTCCTGGTCAAAGCGCTGTAATCAAGGATTCAAGGACTACCCAATTCGATCCGTCGGAGAGGATTTTGATTCTGTCATTCACCAAGCCTAGAGAAATTGCCGTGGAACCATCGATTGTTTGTGAAAGATATGGGTCTACGGTGACGGAGGCGGCCCCCACTGTCCATTTAATATAGTAGACGCGGCCAGGAATTGGGGATGCATCGGGAAGGTTAATCGTGACGACTTCCTGGCCAGTGGTGTTCACCAAGATAACGGCTTCTTCTCCTGCGCTATAACTCGCCAAACCTGAGACGGTTGCATGTTTCAAGGCAATAGATCCGCTAATCTGCAAAGTCGAATTCGGGCTGTTCGTTCCGACTCCAACGCGATTCGTCATTGGGTTTGCGCGCAACAAACTATCCTTAATAATGAGGTTATTACCTGTGAACGTGTTGTTCGCGTTCGATAAGGTTAGTTGTTGGCTGTATATCCCTGAAAACCTGTCGCTGGGTACTGTGCCGCTCGAAAGATTTGTGGCGTTGAGCGCATAGAGCCCCGAACCGTTGCCGGAGAAGGCGTTCGATG
>JACPSI010000114.1 GCA_016193365.1 Ignavibacteriales bacterium | reverse complement strand
TGTGAGGTCGAAATCAGTCAGTACATCGCCGCTGATAATAATAATCCGTTCGTCGATGAAATCGAGCGCCGTTCGAACGCTGCCCGCTGTCCCAAAATCCGCTTCGGCTCTCCTGTACTGAAGATGAACTCCAAACTTGTTTCCGTCTCCGAAAAATGCCGTGATGACATCCGGCTGATAGAAGAGAGTGATAACGATGTTCGTGATTCCATGGAGTTTCAGAAGTTCGATGATATGTTCCAGCATGGGTTTGTTGACCATGGGGACCATCGGTTTTGGGATGTTGCAGGTCAGAGGACGGAGGCGAGTGCCGAATCCGCCTGCCATTATTACGGCTTTCATGCGCGTAGGTGGGTGATCGACGTGGTAAGAACAGCGAATTTTAGAAAAAAGTAGCCAAAAAAATGTATTCCTGCAAGAAATTCGGTTTGATCGAAGAGAATTAGGGACGAGCGAGGCTGTCAAGAAACCAATGTTTTTCCTGTGTCCTCCTTGATTTTCGCACTCAAATTGGCTAAATTAAAGCACGTTGAGGGCCATTCTAGACCCCATACAAGCGTTGTTTGACGCCCGAATGTTAATCACTTTCCGTTCCTGGTTGAACTCACTGACGTTGAACCAGAAATTGAGCGTGGTTGCGGGCGTCATTTTGTTTTTAGTTGGACTCTTTTCGAGCCCCTGGGTTGTCAAAGTTTTTTCCTTTCTACTTTCCAGCGCATCTGTTGCCTATGTCGCTGTGACTCTTCGGCAAAAAGCACGATCGGATCGTGAGGATGAGAACGGATCTCTCACAACAGAGGAGCACAATCCGCAGATGAAAAGGCTGGTCTTTGACGATTTCCAGGATGAAGGAGGCCCGTTCCGCGTCGAGTTTGCGGAAAAGAAGGCAACCGCCCCGGCGCACACGCCAGAGAGGAAGATTCCGACAAAAAATCCGATGGACAAACACTTTGAAAAGCCTTACGAATTTCAGATGTCGGATTTCTTTGACATTGACGAGGAAGTGTTTAAACGAGAAACAGGGCCAAGGTCGGAGTTCAATTTTCTTGTCAAGAAAGTTCTCGCCGTTGTCAAGGAAGTAAACTTTGCCCACACCGTCGCTCTTTTTTGGGTGAACAACGAGAAGAAACAGCTGGTGTTGGAGAATTTCGTTTCGGACAGTAAACTCTTCACGACGCAGAGGCGCCAGGAGATCGGCCAGGATCTTGTGAGCCAGGTGGCGGTTTCGGGTACGCCCAAGCTCTTGACAAATGTCAATGCAACAGGCCAGGCTGATATGCTCACGTACTATGACGGCCCCGAGCCCGTCAAGACATTTATCGGCGTGCCCATTTTTTACTCCCGAGGTCCTTCGCAGCCGCGGGATCCCGTCGCAGTCCTTGCAGTCGATTGCCTGAGCGAAGACGCGTACGGGACTGAGACCTTGAATCTTCTCGGGCGCTTTACGAAGCTTATTTCGGCGCTTATCAGAAGTTATACGGACAAGTATGACCTCGTGATGGATTCGGAAGTCCTCCGGTCGATTTCGCGGATACGGGAACAGCTGAAAATCGAATTCAGCGCATACAATGCGGTGCGCTCGCTGGCGGAAGAAACATCGAGGCTCATTCCGTGGGACTATATTTCCGTCGTGCTTTACGATGAGACCCGCAAAGCGTGGAATATTCAACTGGTAATGAATCGGATGAACGACCCATACGTTGCGGTGGCAAACGAGGTCGATCCGCATGAGAGCCTTGTGGGTACGGTCTTGCAGTCGAGCATTCCAAAAATTGTCGATAACATCCAAACGTCAGGGATGCCGAGATTTTACAGGGCGGAGCGCTGCGACTCACGCGGCTCACTTCTGGCCATGCCAATCAATTCCCTGAGCCGTTGCTACGGAGCGCTGGTTGTGGAGAGCAAGGATATCAAAACGTATTCTGATTCCGACGTAAAGCTGATGCAGAAAGTCGTGGAACCGGCCTCGTGGGGCCTGGAGATTCTCAGCCTTAACGAGGTGACGAACAATTTTGTGATGTTAGACGAGACGACGGGAGTTGCCACGCAAAGATACTTCCTCGGCCGCGTGCAGGAGGAAGTTCAACGCGCAAACGATTTCAGCGCAGAAATCTCGATCGTCATGATCTCCATCGATAACGTGAACGAATATATCAGCAGGTATGGGAAAGAGGGTTTTGAGTTTGTGCTGCAAAACGTGAGCCGCATGATCAAATCGAGCATCAGGACGTATGACCTGGTGGGCCGGTTCGACCACAACCGTTTTGCAGTGATGCTGGTGAACACAACGCCCAACGAAGCTTCGCTGTGGTCGGAAAAGCTGCGAAGAAACGTGGCGAGCAACGTGATCAACATTGAGCAGCAGAGTTTTTCCGTAACGATCAGCGTCGGTGTCTCCGGGGCAACCGGTGAAACAAACGACCTTGAATTGCTGGAGAACGCCGACCGTGTGTTGCGAAAAGCGATTGAGGCCGGTGGAAATATCGTCAGAGTTTTTTAGAAACCGAAGGATGGCTTAATGCCGTTCTACTATATAATGGAGTGAGTCATGGCAAAGCAAACCGATTTTGCAGAAAAAGCAAAGAAGGCATCAATGGAACGAGGCGTGAAGTGCCCGAAGTGTGGAACGGTGAAGGTTCCAACACTCTACGTGCAGTCGGTACCGTCGGCCCATGGGTCGTACCGGTTCAACCGGCAGCGTGTCCAGGTGTGTAAGTGCAACGAGAAGGAGATTTACGGTTAGCGATTCGCTCCTGCTGCGGCAATCCGGCAGGTGGTCCCTCCAGTAACTCTGGTTGAAGCAGAACAAGATCATACTTGTCGTTCTCGATGGGGTTGGCATCGGAGAGCTTCCTGATGCTGTCTCTTTTGGAGACGCAGGGACGAATACTCTTGCCAATACAGCTCGGACGGTCGGCGGGTTGCGGCTGCCAAATCTTCAACGGCTCGGCCTGGGAAACGTTGTGCCGATTGCCGGAGTAGCGCCCGTTCAGCATGCCGATGGTTGCTACGGAAAAATGGCGGAACGGTCGAACGCCAAAGATAGCACGATAGGACACTGGGAACTTGCCGGAGTGGTCACCGAGAGGGCGTTTCCTGTTTATCCCGGGGGTTTTCCGAAGGATTTGTTGCAGAAGTTCCTTGAGGCCACGAACTGTAAAGGTTTTCTTGGGAACAAACCGGCTTCCGGAACGGAAATCATCAAAGAGCTGGGAGATGAACACGTGAGGTCGGGGTATCCAATTATCTACACCTCAGGTGATTCGGTCTTTCAAATAGCGGCCCATGAAGAAGTTATGCCACTGGAAAAGCTCTACGAAATCTGTAAAAAAACTCGCGACCACGTTGTCGTCGGGAAGCATAGGGTGGGACGCGTGATCGCAAGGCCGTTCGTCGGTTCCAGTGGCAAGTATGCAAGAACGCCGAATCGCAAGGATTATGCCGTGGAGCCACCGGGTAAAACAATCCTTGACCTGCTTTCCCAAAACGGAGTCGATACGGTGTCCATCGGAAAAATCGATGACCTGTTTTCCGGTAGAGGGCTCAGGGAGAAGATTCATACGAAATCGAACGCCGAAGGAATTCGGGAAATCGTCAGCGTTGGCGGGAAAATGAAAGAAGGATTTCTGATGGTGAATCTTGTCGACTTCGACATGTTGTATGGGCATCGGCAAGACCCGCGGGGATTCGCAGGAGCTCTGGAAGACTTTGATTCAACTCTGCCCGCAATCATGGATTGTGTGCGTGATGGTGATATGCTGATGATCACGGGAGATCACGGAAATGACCCAACGGACAAGAGCACAGACCATTCGAGGGAATACGTGCCGATTCTGTGTTTTGCGAAGTCCGGCAAGAAAAATGTCAATCTCGGTATCCGTACATCGTTTGCCGACGCTGGAAAAACTGTCGCTCATTTCTTTGGCATCGAGAACGACCTCGCCGGAGAGAGCTTTTTGGGTTCTATTACAAGCAACTAAGTAGGTTCCTGTCTCGTCTAAGAACAAGGTGCTGTCATGATCCTCGGAAAGGTTGTTGGAACCGTTTGGGCAACGAGAAAAGACGAAGAACTCGTGGGTATGAAATTTCAGCTTGTGAAGCACGTGGACCTCGAATATAAGCTGAAAGATACTTTTGTTGTTGCCGTAGATACAGTGCAGGCGGGAGTGGGCGATATCGTCCTTGTCACTTCGGGGAGTTCTGCCCGGCAGACGGAGCAGACCAAAAACAAGCCTGTCGATGCAGTTATCGTGGCTGTCGTGGACAAGCTGGATGTAGCAGACTAACTGGTTACATGGTGATTCATTGGGAAGAATCCGATTAACAATTCACCATTAGCCAAGAAAGCCGTGATCATGTTTTTCGCTCATGTTATCGGGACCATCTGGGCGACTCGCAAAGACGAGAATTTGAAGAGCTTCAAGCTGCAACTTCTTCAGCCCATTACGGCCAAGCGCGAGAAAGCAGGACCTCCCATAATTGCAGTCGACACGGTTGGAGCAGGCCCCGGCGAGACTGTGTATTACATAACGGCACGCGAGGCCGTCATACCGCTTCCCGTACGAATGGCGCCGGTTGACGCAAGCATCGTCGGTATTGTGGACAGAATAGACATAAAGGCATAGGACTTTTTGAAGCCCCGGGATTGTTCTCTTTAAATGAGTGACGCAAGAATGAAACGGGAGGCAGAAAAACCAGGTTAGAGCATGGTCAAAATCAGCAAACAATATACGAATCGGGAGAGCCAGTCGTTAGACAAGTACCTCCAGGAAATCGGGAAAGTCGAGCTCCTGACTCCTCAGGAAGAAATCGAATTAGCCCGAAGAATCAAGAAGGGCGACCAGAAATCGCTCGAAAAGCTCACGAAAGCCAACCTTCGGTTCGTGGTCAGCGTTGCAAAACAGTATCAGAATCAGGGACTGTCCCTCGGTGACCTGATCAACGAAGGGAATCTCGGTCTGATTAAGGCGGCGAAACGGTTCGACGAAACGCGCGGATTCAAGTTTATTTCCTATGCTGTCTGGTGGATCCGTCAGTCGATTTTGCAGGCGCTTGCGGAACAGTCGAGAATCGTCCGGCTGCCATTGAACCGCGTCGGCGCCCTGAACAAAATCGGCAAGGCGTTCAGCACGCTCGAACAGGAGTTCGAACGCGAACCGAGCGCGAGCGAGCTGGCGGAAGAGCTGGATATGTCGCTCTTTGAAGTCTCTGATACGCTCAAAATTTCCGGCCGTCACCTTTCAATGGATGCCCCGTTTGCACAGGGCGAGGACAACCGGCTCCTCGACGTTATTCAGGACCACCGCCAACCGTCACCGGACTCGGGTTTGATGGGTGAATCCTTGAAGGAAGAAGTGAAGAGGGCGTTGAACACGCTCAGCGAGCGTGAAGCACAGGTTATTCGCCTCTACTTTGGCCTCGACCAGGAGCACTCGCTCACATTGGAAGAAATCGGCGAGAAGTTCAACCTGACGCGCGAGCGCGTCCGACAGATCAAGGAAAAAGCCATCCGGCGTTTGCGCCATGCCTCGCGGAGCAAAGCTCTTCGGGCATACCTCGGATAAGGAATCGACGTACCGGTGAACGAAGAATTTCATCTTCCATATTTTACCAAGAAGCCCCGACGTTTTTCGGGGCTTTATTGTTCCTACCTGCTCTGTGTCGCGGCATTCCTTGCCTTCGGATGCGTTCCATCGTCTCCTCGTTTTGGCAACGGGGGAAAGAAAGAATCGACCGGATCACGGAGTACGGCGCCCAGGTTCTCTTCAAGGGAAGTCGAAGAAGAAACAAAGGAAAACGATAAAATCCCCGACAAGAAAACGGTCGAAAAGGTTGTCTCGGGGGAGCGGGATTTTCGGAGGGAAAAAAACGAATCCATCGCTCCGCTCGACCGCAGCAAGATGATGCGGGAAATATCAAAATACATGGGAGTCCCGTATCTGCACGGCGGCACCACCATGAAAGGAATTGATTGTTCAGCGTATACCATGGCCGTGTATGAAAAATCAGTTGGCAGGAAACTCTCTCGGTCGGCACACGAGCAGTATAAGGGCGGAACTGCCGTTTCGTTTAAGGATTTGAAATTTGGCGACCTCGTTTTTTTTACTACCACCGGAGAAAGAGCTTCTCATGTCGGTATTTATTTGGGCGACGACCTCTTTGCCCATGCAAGCGTTTCATTAGGCGTGACGATTTCCTCTTTGCAGAGTTCGTATTACGAGAAGCGGTACGAAGGCGCCCGAAGAATGATCGATTAGATTGCTTCCCATCTCTCTCATTGTTACATTAGAATCGAAAATTTTCAATCATAAATCTTAAATCTACAATCTTAAACTTTTTTGAATGTCCGTTCTTCCCATTCATCTCTACGGCAGCGAAATCCTGAGGGCAAAGGCAAAGCCTGTGACGGATCTCGATAACAGCATCGTGAAGCTCATCTACGACATGTTTGAAACGATGCATAAAGCAAACGGCATCGGGCTGGCAGCGACGCAGGTGGGTAGCCTCCAACGCGTTATTGTCATTGACCTTTCCGAGGTTGAAGAGAAAAAGGACGATGAAACTGGCGAAGATATTCCCATCGCATCGCCAGGATTGCCAAGGAAACTCGTCATGATAAACCCGCAGGTGTTGTCCGAGGAAGGGACCTTCAGAATGGAAGAAGGGTGTCTGAGTATTCCTGAGGTCCGGGGTGAAGTTGAGCGGGCTGAAAAAATCGGCATAAAATTCCTGAATGCGAACTTCAAAGAAACCGAGCTTCATGCCGACGGGCTTCTCTCTCGCGTGATGCTGCACGAAATCGACCATCTGGACGGTGTGTTGTTCATCGACCGGGTCTCAGCCTCTAGCCGGGCTTTGCTGAAAGACCAGTTGCGCAAGATCAAGAAAGGCGAAGTCGAAACAAGTTATCCTGTGGTCAGCGGCTCAAGTTCTGCGCGTGTGACCAGAACGGGCGCTCGTCGACGTTCCGGAAAAGTGGAGGCCTGAGCCTTCCCAATGCGAATCGTTTTCATGGGGACGCCGGAGTTCGCCATTCCGAGCCTGAAGGTTCTCCATGAGCAAGATTATTCAGTCGTGGCCGTCGTTACTGCGCCCGACAAACCGCGTGGCCGGGGGCTGCACGTTTTTTCCGCTCCCGTCAAAGAATTCGCTCTCAAACAGAATCTCCCCATCCTTCAACCGGAGAACCTGAGGGATCCCGATTTCGTTCAGACCGTCTCCTCCCTCAAGCCCGATCTTATCGTCGTTGTTGCCTTTCGCGTCCTCCCGAAGGAAGTTTTCACGATTCCAACGCACGGGTCGTTTAACCTTCATGCCTCCCTGCTTCCAAAATATCGCGGCGCAGCTCCGATTCACTGGGCGATCATGAACGGAGAAACAGAAACCGGGGTAACGACATTTTTCCTTCGTGAAAAGGTCGATACCGGGTCGGTGATTCTTCAGGCAAGGGTCAGGATCGGGCCCGACGAGACGGCCGGAGAACTCCATGACAAACTCGCCGAAGTCGGTGCGGAAATAGTTTTGCAAACGGTTCGTCTGATCGAACTGGGAAAAAGTCGAACGCGTTTACAGGATGATTCTTTTGCCACTCCTGCGCCGAAGATTTTCAAAGAGCATTGCCGAATCGACTGGAAAAAGAGCGCTCTGCAAATTCATAATTTTGTGCGTGGGCTTTCACCAACACCATGCGCCTGGACCGTGAACAAAAGCACAAAGTTGAAGATCTTCCGCACGAGTCTCCACGAATCGAAATTGAGCGTCGAGGGGAAACAGGCGGGCGAGGTTGTCCATGTCGACAAAACTTCGTTCCTGGTGAACACGGGAAGCGGATCTCTCTCCGTGCGCGAGATTCAGCAAGGGGGAAAAAAACGACTCGGGGTGGAAGATTTTCTGCGCGGGTATGCGATAGAAGTCGGAGACCGATTCGAATGACACGTTTGCTTGACGGTGAAAAAAAGGGTATATTTTTCACGAATTTTTGAACGCAAATGGAATTTGTTCTTTGGGCGTGTCGTTTGATGCACGTGTTCTCTGTCGTCGTATGGTTCGGAGGCCTCATATTTGTCAACGCTGTCATGCTTCCGGTGTCTCAGTACGAAGGACGGAGCCGTTCGGAGGCGTCTGTCGCCATCCTGCATCGATTCAACAGTTTTGTCTGGTCAAGCCTTTGGACGGCGTTGTTTACCGGGCTCCTGCTCATGCTGCTGAGTCCGAGATTTCTTTGGTTTGATTACTCCACGTTGTGGCAGAAACTTCTCGCCGTCAAGCAAACTGCCTTTCTTCTGGCAGGATTTTTTTCATGGCAAATTGCAAAAGTCGTGAGCCACATGGAACGCACACAGAATGAACCCGACGCGTATGAAAGCTGGCGTTTGACGTACGTGAAGCTTATTCGAAGGTCGCTTTTTTGCGGAATTCTCGGATTCCTTTGTGCTGCCGGGATGGCAGTGGTATAACATGGGCAAAACGATCGTTATAGCGAATCAGAAAGGCGGAGTGGGGAAAACCACGACGGCGATTAACCTTTCCGCATGCATCGCTGCGGCTGAGAAACGTACGTTGCTCATCGATAACGACCCTCAGGCCAACGCTACGAGCGGCGTGGGCGTCACGGCGAACGAGAAAAGCACGATTTACGAGACCCTCGTCGGCGAAAAAAATGCGCAGGAGGTGACCGTCGAGACCCAGATGCCGTTTCTGTCGATGATCCCTTCCCACATTAACCTCGTGGGAGCAGAGATTGAGCTGGTCGAGCTCGAGAACCGTGAGAGGCTGCTCTCAAAGGCCTTGGATCCCATCCGGGACAAGTATGATTTCATCATCATCGATTGTCCACCTTCCCTCGGACTCCTGACGTTGAACGCGTTGTCGGCGGCAGATTCTGTGCTTATTCCCGTCCAATGTGAGTACTTTGCCCTTGAAGGATTGGGCCAGCTTTTCAACACGATCAACATGGTGAAGAAGACGTTGAACCCCAATCTCGACATTGAAGGCGTCCTGTTGACGATGTATGATTCACGGCTCAAGCTCTCGCACCAGATCGTCGATGAAGTGAAACGCTATTTCGGTGCGAAGGTTTTCAAGACGATTGTTTCCCGGAATATTCGTCTGAGTGAGGCTCCGAGTTTCGGGCAGCCCATTATTCTCTACGATGCAATTTCTTCCGGGGCACGTCATTATATGGGGCTTGCGAAAGAAATCCTCGCGAACGATAGCCTCCTCGCAGGTGAAAACATCATCCACCATCAGGCTTCATAAGAGAGCATGGCAGACCAAAAGAAATCGGTTCTCGGTCGCGGTCTCGGCGCATTAATCCCGCGTCCCCCGTTGCAGGAAGTCAGCATTCGGGATGACGGGATTCACAGGGATACGGGAGACGTCGGCATTATTGCAAGCGTCGACATTTCCGCCGTGGAGCGAAACCCTTTTCAGCCCAGGACGGATTTTGACGAGAAGGCTCTGGCGGAGTTGACGCAGTCCATTGTTGAAAAAGGAGTCATTCAGCCCATAACGGTGCGACGAGTTGCGGCAGGTTATCAGCTTGTAACGGGCGAACGGAGATTACGAGCGGCACAGTCGGCAAAGCTCAGGACCATCCCGGCGTATATTATCGACGTCAAGACGGACGAGGAGATGCTTGAGTTCGCGTTGATCGAGAACATCCAGCGTGAGCATCTGAACCCGATGGAAATTGCCAACGCCTACCAGCGCCTCATGACGGAGTGCAACCTTACCGCCGAGGATGTAGCCGAGAAGGTCGGCAAGGACAGGAGCACGGTGACAAACTTTGTGCGTTTGCTGAAGCTTCCGGAAAAAATTCAGGAGAGTATTCGCAAGGACAAAATCAGCATGGGCCACGCGCGTGCACTCATTACCATTCCGAATGAGCGTGTTCAACTAAGAATTTTTGAAAGGATTGTGGGGGACGGGTGGTCGGTCCGAAAAGTGGAGGATGTTGTCAAAGCAGTCGGGAAGCCGACGTCAAAGAGACATACGAAAATTGCTCATAGCGCGAATCTCACAAGCATACGAAGCGTCGAAGAAAAGATACGGCACTATTTGGGTACAAAGGTGCGCGTGAAATCGAAAGGTGCGTCGAAGGGCGAAATCTTCATAGAGTACTATTCGCTTGACGACCTCGACCGGTTGCTCGACATTTTTGCGGCAGGATATAAGCACAGATAAGGCAATGAGGATTGTTGGAGTAATGGAGTAATGGATTAATGGATGGTTGAAATCTGGTCTAAAATCGAATAGAAGAAGGACACAAGGAATTCGAAGGATGGCGACAAACAGAATACTTACAGACAAAGCACCTTCACCGATTGGCCCTTACAGTCAGGCAATCCTCGTGGACGAAAGATTCTTGTTTACCGCAGGCCAGGTTGCGCTCGAACCGTCATCCGGGAAGTTGGTGGAAGGTGATATCAAAACGCAAACGCGTCAAGCAATCAAGAATATTGAACAAGTACTCCTGGCAGCCGGTGCTTCCCTCGCTTCAGTAGTAAAAACAACCGTCTACTTGAAAGACATGAACGAGTTTGCGGCAATGAACGAGGTCTACGGCGAGTTTTTTTCAAGTTCTGCCCCCGCACGCAGCACGGTGGAAGTCGCACGGCTTCCACGGGATGCAAAAGTCGAGATCGACGCAGTGGCGATTATTGAGAAGTAGGGGCGGGATTGTGCTCTACAGGTAAAGCGGCCTTTCTGATTCTTATTGTTCTTCTCCTTCCGATTTCCGTTTCCTCTCAATCGCGAATCTCTTCCGCACTCATACAACGCGACACCTCTGCGTCACATGAAGACACGCTCGCGTTAGTCTCCGGAAAGATCGTTTTGATCGCGCCACCATCGGGAAAGTCCACGACCGTAGCGCTTCTTCTCTCTGCTGTTTTGCCTGGAGCGGGACAGATTTACACCGAACGTTATTTGCATGCCCCAGTTGTCTGGGCACTTGGGTATCACCTCGTGCGTCAGTGGAATATCGGAAACAACTTTTATAGAGACTACGGCGAGCAATATGCGCGGTCGGTAGCGTCAGACACTGTGAACCAGACGGGCAACAGTCAGTTAAAATTTATACGCGATTTCTATCACGACGAGCGTGACAGGTTCGGCTTGTATATCATCATCCTCTATGTCGTGAACCTCGTCGATGCCTATGTGGGGGCGAGCCTCTATAGCTTTGAGGTGAGCGATGAGTTGGGGGGGAACTCAGCAATACGATTGAGAATCCGGGTTCGTTAACTATTTGAGTATGTCAGCAAGCGCATCAGCGAGCATTGGAAATTGAAAACGGTAACCTGCGTTAGCCAGCTTTTTGGAAACAATCCTTTGCCCGCCCAATAAGAGCCCATCCGCCATTTCTCCCAGTAAAATCTTCAACGCAAACCCAGGAACCGGGGCCCACGACGGCCGACGCATCGCTTTGCCAAGGGCTATGCAGAACTGTTTCATGGTGACCGGTTCGGGTGCCGCAAAGTTGACAGGGCCGGACAGCTTTGGGGATTCAACCGCAAAAATCAACGCGCCGATTTCGTCTTTGAGGTGAATCCACGGAAACCACTGTTTTCCAGTGCCCAGTGGTCCGCCGACAAACATGCTGAAAGGAAAAAGCATTCTTGGTAGCGCACCGCCTTTTTTGTTCAACACTACTCCTGTTCTCGGCGTGACCACACGAATTCCCAGGGACTCGGCTTTGCGAGCTTCTTGTTCCCACTGGGATGCAACTTTCCCAAGGAAATCACCGCCAGCAGGATGAGATTCAACGACATCACCTTCAGGGACATTCCCGTAATATCCAACCGCTGATTGGTTTACCAAAACCCGGGGTTTCTTTGATGCCCTTGTCAACGCCTCAACAAGAGATCTCGTAGAATTGATGCGGCTTGAGAGAAGAATATTCTTCTGTTTTGTTGTCCATCGTTTGCCGCCGATGGATTCACCGGTAAGGTTCATCACGGCGTCGGCGCCTTCAATGTGTTGAGTCCAGGGCCCCGGTGAAGAAGCATCCCAGCGTTCTACCATTGCAGAAGCGGGGAGCCCCTTCTTTGCTTTTTCCGGATTTCGTGACAGGACGACAACCGAGTGATGCGACTCCGTCAGCCGTTTGACGAGAGCTGTTCCGAGAAATCCGCTGCCGCCGGCTACAATGATTTTCATTTGAATTCTCCCGGTCTGTTTCAGCAAAGTACAAAGACTTGGGCAGAATCAAAAATCCCGGAAGTCGATTTGCGTGTCCTTGCTCTTCAGGCCATTTTAGGGTATATTTTCAACCGTAAGGAGTAAAGGGTGCTTCTGCTCTTTACTCTTTGTTGTTTTTTGCGACATGGGTAGGATTGCGACAATCCTTATTGTCGCATTTTGTTTGCAGTCGCAATAAAGATTGCGACATTCGGAAAACGTCATCATGGACCACATCAGAAACTTCTGCATCGTCGCACATATCGACCACGGCAAATCCACTCTTGCGGACAGGCTGCTGGAAATCACGCATACGATTTCCGCGAGGGAAATGACCAAGCAGGTGCTGGACGACATGGAGCTGGAGCAGGAGCGAGGAATAACAATCAAGCTCCATGCCATTCCGATGAAATACAAATCCCAGGATGGCAAAGAGTACGCTCTGAATCTTATCGACACGCCGGGTCACGTGGATTTTACTTACGAGGTATCGCGTTCGCTCGCAGCCTGCGAGGGGGCGATTCTCGTCGTCGACGCCACACAGGGTGTTGAGGCTCAAACGATATCCAACCTTTATCTTTCCATCGAAGCAGGACTGGAGATTATCCCTTTTATCAATAAAATCGACCTCCCGAGCGCTAAAACGATGATCGATACGGTGAAGAAACAGGTCATGGATCTCGTGGGCTGCAAGGAAGAAGAAATTCTCCTGGGCAGTGCAAAATCCGGGATAGGCACGCCGGAAGTGCTTGAAGCAATTGTTCGGCGAATCCCGGCGCCCAAAGGCGATCCTGCCGCACATTTACGGGCGCTCATTTTCGATTCCGTTTTCGATGAATACCGTGGCGCTGTGGCCTATGTGCGCATCTTCGACGGGACGGTGAAAGAAAAGGACAAAATCAGATTCTTCTCCAACGGCAAGGAATTCCAGGCAGACGAGATTGGTGTTCTGGAAATGCAGCGCAAACGCACAGGTATGCTTTCCGCCGGAGATGTCGGATACGTCATCGCGAACGTCAAGGATGTCCACGACACGAAGGTCGGAGACACGATTACGCTGGTGAGCAACCCGGCTCCCGAGCCACTCCCCGGCTACCGGGAACCCAAGCCTATGGTTTTTAGCGGGTTGTATCCATCGAACAGCGACGAATTTGCGGAGTTGCGCGATGCGTTGGAAAAACTCCGATTGAATGACGCTGCGGTGGTGTTTGAGCCGGAGACTTCCGTGGCGCTCGGGTTTGGTTTTCGCGCCGGCTTTCTCGGATTGCTGCACATGGAGATCGTGCGGGAACGGCTTGAGCGGGAGTACAATCAGTCGCTCATTAATACAGTCCCCAACGTGGAGTACCGGGTCAAGAGAACCAACGGCGAGGTGCTCGCGATCGATAATCCATCCTTCCTGCCCGAAGCCGGAGTCATAGAAAAAATCGAAGAGCCGTTCGTAAAGGCGCAAATTATTGCTCCGTCCGAGTACATTGGCGGAATCATGAAACTGTGCATGGACAGGCGGGGAATTCACAAAAACACCACGTATTTGAGTCCTGAGCGCGCCGACATTCAGTACGAGTTGCCGCTCGCGGAAATCATCTTTGATTTCTATGACAAGCTCAAGTCCTTATCCCGCGGCTATGCGTCGTTTGATTATGATTTCCTGGAATACCGGGAGTCGGACCTTGTCAAACTGGACATTTTGCTCAACGCAGAGCCGGTCGATGCACTCTCTACGATTGTCCATCGTTCCAAGGCGTATGATTGGGGCAGGAAACTGTGTTCGAAACTCCGGGAGCTCATTCCACGTCAAATGTTTGAAGTGGCGATCCAGGCCGCCATCGGGAGCAAAGTCATTGCCCGGGAGACTTTAAGCGCAATGAGAAAGAACGTCCTGGCAAAATGTTATGGCGGCGATATAACCCGAAAAAGAAAGCTTCTTGAAAAACAACGCGAGGGAAAAAAAAGGATGAAGCAAGTGGGACGCGTGGAGGTTCCACAGGAGGCATTCTTAGCCGTGTTGTCCATGGAAGAATAAATCGCTGTGCCACGACTTTAAAGTCGTGGCACAATCTACAAAACAAAGGAAGAACCAATGTCCAAAGAACAAACGCAGCAACACCATCCGGAAAAACCGAAAACCCTGAAAGAAAAAGCAAAAGCATTCCTCAAGGAGTTCGGAATCGTCTTTGGGATGTTTCTTGTCATCAACAATTTTGTGGTCGCTTCTTTCCTCGTTCCCACGGGTTCGATGGAGAACGAAGTCATGACCGGGGAATTGCTCTTTGTCAACAAGTTCATTTACGGAGGCACGTCGCCGCGCAACGTGATGTTTACGAATATCCGGCTTCCATGGTTCCGCCTTCCGCAGATTGTTGACGTTGAAAGAGGCGATGTTATCGTCTTCGTTTTTCCGGGGATGCGTGACGAAGTTGTGCCGGAAGAATTCGTTTTCTACCTGAAGAGATGCATTGGGCTTCCCGGCGATACAATTCTGGTAAAAGACAGAATCGTGTACGTCAACGGCGAGATGATGCCCTTCCCACGCAATACAAAGTTTGATTATCCGAGGCCTCTCACACCCGATCAAGTGGAACAGGGGGTCTTTCCGCGGGGAGCAGAGTGGAACCAGGACCACTATGGCCCTCTCGTTGTTCCGAAAAAGGGTACGGTGATTTCTCTGAGCGCAGACAACTTTGGCGCATGGGAAGTCTTTATTCGTCGTGAAGGACATTCCACCCGCCTTGAGGGCAATCACGTGCTGATTGATGGAAAGGCCACGACAGAATATGTCGTTCAGAGGGATTACCTTTTTGGCATGGGAGATCATCGTGACAACAGCCTGGACGGCAGGTACTGGGGTTTCATTCCGAAAGAGAATCTTGTCGGCTCTCCGCTCATCGTCTACTGGTCGTGGAATTCGGACCTTCCGATTTACGACATCTTTGGCCGCATCGCATCTGTTCGCTGGGGCCGGATTGGATCTCTTATAAAGTAATGGCACAGGAAATCGCAAAAAGCGACACCGGGGCTACTTCGATTCCGGCGACACACGCGTCAGGGGCTTTTTCGCGAAAAATTGCCGGACACGTGAGAACCATATTCCTGACAATTGTCGTCGCGCTGCTGTTGAAGACGTTCGTTGTTGAGGCGTACCGGATTCCGACGGCTTCCATGGAGAATACTCTCCTTGTTGGCGATTTCCTGCTTGTCAACAAAATTGCCTACGGACTCCGAACGCCCCGCTATTTTCCGTTTACAAACCTGGCGATTCCCTCTTTTACCCTTCCGTTCTTTGGAAGCGTCGAACGCGGAGATGTTGTGGTTTTCGAGTACCCCGGCGATCGTGACCTGCCGGAGCTTTCCGATCCTGTGTACTTTGTAAAACGGTGTGTCGCTCTCCCTGGCGATATGGTAGAAATACGCAAAGGCAGGGTATCGGTCAACGGGAAGGAATTGATATTCCCCGGCCGTGAGGTTCGGTCACGCGGCGCCGGAGATTCCTATGGGCCGGCTCTTGTGCCGGAAGAAGGCCGCCGGATTGTACTCGACTCAAAAAACGTTGATCAGTGGCGCGCAGTCCTGCAGCGCGAAGGTCAGGACCTTCAGCTGAGGGAAAACGGGGAGATTCTCATCAATGGAAAGCCACAGGCCGAGTATGTTGTCCAAGAAGATTACTACTTCGTCATGGGAGATAATCGCGACAACAGCATGGATAGCCGTTCCTGGGGCTTCGTCCCGGAAAAGAACCTTGTCGGAGAGGCCCTGATGGTCTACTGGTCGTGGGATCCGGATGTTCCCGTGGACAGTTTCGAAGAAAAGTTGAAAAGTATACGGTGGGGGAGAGTTGGGAAGGTGATAAGGTAAAATTCGAAATTCTAATTTCGAAAGCCTAAACAATTTCAAATGTCCGAAAAACAAATCTCCAAACGGTATGATCTTGAGGAACGGACAGAAGGATTTGCCAGACGGGCGGGCGCTTTTGTTGAGAAACTTCCCAAAACAATGACGAATCTCGAGTACGGAAGACAACTTATCAGGTCGACTGGCTCGGTAGGCTCAAACTATATAGAGGCGAACGAAGCTCTCAGCAAGAAAGATTTAATTATGAGAATCAAGATTTGTCGAAAAGAAGCAAAAGAAAGTGCCTACTGGCTACGATTAGTACGCTGCCAAGACAGTGAAAAAGAAGAGCAACGACAGCTGATTCAAGAAGCAACCGAGTTAACAAAGATTTTCGGGGCAATCCTGACAAAGTCAGAACACAAGTAATGCTATTCTTTTGGGAATTGACAAATTTGAATTTGTTTCGAATTTCGATATTGGAAAATTAGGGTTTAACAGACATGTCCAGCCTTTATATCCATATCCCGTTCTGCGAGCACAAATGCATTTACTGCGATTTCTACTCGGTAGCGCCGAGAGAAATCGGTGAGAGACATGAATCGCTCATTGGCGGTTTTTTGTCCGCGCTAGGGAAAGAGATTGAGCTGCGAAGCGCAGATTCGAGGTTTCAGGTCAAGTATAGCACGGTATTCTTTGGCGGCGGAACGCCCTCGCTCCTTACCCCGTCTAATATAGGTGCGGTTCTGGAACTCCTCAACAGAAAATTTTCGATTCAAAAGAATGCAGAGATCACACTTGAGACAAACCCGGGAACAGTTGACCTCCGAAAACTCGAAGAATTCCGCAGGGCGGGCGTCAATCGGCTGAGCTTTGGCGTGCAGTCGTTCCACGATGATGACCTCATATTTCTGACACGCATTCATTCAGCAGTGGAAGCGAAAGAGAGTATCATGAATGCGTTCAGAGCAGGTTTTGAAAACGTCAGCCTCGATCTTATCTTTTCGCTTCCGGGCCAGAGCCTCGACAGGTGGGAGTCGAACTTGCATCAAGCCATGCAACTTTCGCCGACGCACCTCTCGTGTTACAGTCTTATTGTTGAGCCCAACACACCGTTGCTCCGGATGGTTGAATCAAAGCAAGTAAGTCCCCTTCCTGTGGAAAAGGACGCGGAACTTTACGAGGTCACGATGGAATACCTTGCCTCACGGGGGTACGAGCAGTATGAGGTTTCGAACTTTGCAAAGCCCGGTTACCGCTCTCTCCACAATGGCAACTACTGGAATCACAGCAATTACCTTGGCTTTGGACCATCAGCGCATTCGTTTTGGTCGGAGGGCGGGGCGAGCCATAGTTCTTCGCGTTGGTGGAATATTTCCAACGTCGTGGAGTATGGCCATCGACTCGAACGCGGAAAGCTACCCGTTCAGGGTGAGGAGCAACTTTCCGCGCAGCAACTTATGGAGGAGGAGATTTTTCTCGGGTTGCGAAGCGATGGCATTGACGTGGCGGGATTTCGAAAGAAATACGAACGGGACTTCATCGTTCAACACTCGTCAAAGATTAAAGATCTCCTTGATGAGAACTTTGCGAAGCTCAACGGTGAACGACTTCGTCTGACGTCCAAAGGATATCTTCTTTGTGATGAGATTTGCTCATCGTTTCTTGCCTGAAACCTCTCCCAAGTGTTTTGCGGGATATTTCTTGAAGTTCAGGCCATTTCCGCCTACATTCAAAGCATTATTTTCTGAAAATCGACTGGCTTTGCGCCCTTTTTTTCGTCAATGAGGAAATGAATGGAACATAAAAAGCTTAACCGCATTGTTGCGCTGGCTGTCTTCTTCATTTCCATCGCAGCGTACATTCGAACAATATCGCCGACGGTTGTTTTCTGGGATGTCGGCGAGTTTTGCGCTGCGGCCTTTTCTCTCCAGGTTCCGCATCCGCCCGGCGCTCCGTTTTTTCTCCTTGTAGCCCGGATCTTTTCCATGGTGCCGTTCGTTAGCGACATTGCCGTCCGTATGCACATGATCTCCGCCCTCTCCAGCGCGATGACAAGCATGTTTTTGTATCTCGTCACGGTCAGGCTGATCACAGAATGGCGCGGTATTCCTTCCTCGGTGTACGATAAAGTCATCGTGTATGGTTCTGCATTTATCGGAGCACTTTCGCTTACGTTTAGCAAAACATTCTGGTTTAACGCCGTCGAAGCGGAAGTCTATGGGTTGAGCATGTTGTTTGTGAGCGGGATTATGTGGCTGGCGCTGCGTTGGCACGACAGGGCGGATTGGGCGCGGAGCGATGTGTATCTGCTCTTTATCGCATATCTCATAGGGTTGTCGGTCGGCGTGCACCTCCTGGCTATTCTCACGCTGTACGGCGTCATGCTCATCGTGTATTTCCGGCTTCACGAAATCAAATTGCCGTCGTTCTTGTTTTCGATGGTTTTTGGCGTTTTTACGCTGGGCACGGGACTCGTCATGCTGATGTCGGTTGTTGAAGGCCGCCCCGCCGATGGTTCGGAAAGTGAGATGTCAAAGGTCATGCCGATGCTTTTTGGTGCGTTGGTGGTTCTTGGTGTCATGTATTTCACGTTCGCAAAAAACCTGTTTAACCGGTCAGCCTTTTGGTTTGGCATTATTTCGCTTCTCGTTTTTGGAACCGTCTATCCCGGAATCGTTAAGGAACTCCCGTCACTTCTGGACGGCGAGTTCCAGGGAAAACGTTCCGAGATTTTTCCGGTCATTCCGTTTCTTGCCATCGGCGGTGCCCTCGTTGGCATATGGTATTCGACGAAACTGAAAAAGAGAGTCTGGAATGTTTCCTTGCTTGCGTTCCTGTTTATCGTGCTTGGGTATTCCACCTACATTATGGTGTTCATCCGGGCCAACGCCAAGCCGCCCATGAATGAAAACGACCCGAGCACCATCACACGCCTGGTGTCCTACCTGAACCGTGAGCAATATGGAAGCGCTCCGCTCATTCAACGGCGCTGGGACAATGATCCGGAGAAAAGAGCAATCGCTCAACAGTATTCCAGCGATCGGGATTACCTTCTCCGTTATCAACTGAATCACATGTATGTTCGGTATTTTGCGTGGAATTACGTCGGCTCCGAAGGAGATTGGAAGGAAGCAGGGATCGATTGGAAAAAGCTCTACGGCATTCCCCTTTTCCTCGGTCTCGCGGGCGTATGGTTTCAGTACAAGAAAAGCCCAAAGATGTGGCTTGTCACGCTCGTCATGTTCATGCTCATGGGAGTCGTGTTGGCGCTCTATCAGAACCAGCAAAACCCACAGCCGCGAGAGCGCGACTATTTTTATGTCGGTTCCTTTTTGATTTTCTCGATGTGGATCGGCATTGGAATTGCCGGATTGGTCGACACCATCAAAGCAAAGTTTTTCGCGGTGAACAACACTCCGTTTGCCTCGTATGGCGTGCTGGCGCTGGCGTTTGTGCTTGTGCCCGTGAACATGGCGCGAGTCAATTTTCACGAGGGGAACCGCCGGGGGAACTATGTCGCGTGGGATTATTCGTATAACCTGCTTCAAAGTTGTGAACCCGACGCGATTCTGTTTACGAACGGCGACAACGATACATTCCCTTTATGGTATCTCCAGGATGTCGAAGGCATCAGGCGGGATATACGCGTCGCCAATCTGAGCCTGCTGAACACAAACTGGTACATTAAACAATTGAAGAATGAGGAGCCGTATGGCGCGAAAAAAGTACCCATCAGCATTGCCAACGACGCCATCGACAACCTTAATGTGACACGCTACGAGCCGCGCGTTGTCGAACTCTCCGTGCCTCCCGATGTCGTCCAGCAATATTCGGTCGAGGGGACGAGGGTGGCGCTCGATACGTCGATCACCAGGCGCGGAGTGTTGTCCTTCTACATGCCTCATTCGATGGAATTCCAGGATATCAAAGCCCTGCGTGTCCAGGACATCATGGTGTACGACATCGTTCGTACCTCGAACTGGCGCCGGCCGATCTATTTTGCCATGACCGTCTCTCGTGACGGCATGATCGGCTTGCATGAGTATCTTGAGATGGAAGGGCTTGCATTGAAGCTGACCCTGAAAAAGGGCCAGGATATCTGGCAAACCCTCAACGAGCAGAAACTCAAGAGTCATTTGTTTACGGAAGTTACAAAGCCGTCAAAAACCTGGCATCCGGGTTTTCTCTGGCGTGGGCTTCGCGACAGCACAACCTATTTTGACGAAGACGTCCGCAGGCTGATGACGAATTATCGGAGCATTTTCCTGTCCCTGTCAGTGTACCATGCAAACGTCACGAATCAACCGAAGGAGGCCGTCCGTGCGCTTGACCGGATGGAGGAAATCATGCCCCGTCGAGTCCATCCGGTGGATTATTTCACGAAAGTACGATTTGCCACGATGTACAACCTTGCGGGAGAGAGTGAGAGGTCAAGGCTTCTTTCGCAGGAGGTGGCCTCCGAGCTGAAAGTGGTGGTCGACAGGGGTGTGAACGAGCCTATCTCTCAGACGAACCCCTATATTCTTCTGTTCTTTACCTATCTCGACCTTGAGCAGTTTGACGATGCAGAGAACCTCCTTTCCGTTATCAGGAATGCTTACAATCAACAGGGCATTGATGGAGTTATTGCACAACTGCGTGCTCAGCTGATGAGTCGGAAGGTCACGGCTCAAACACCGGGCAGCCCATCCGACACAAAGAAAGCCGATACCGGAAAATAAGGCCCTCAAACAAATTTGCAGTCACCAATAAGAACTTTGCGTCGGAAAATCCCGCCTCGAAGCTCCAGGCCTTCCCCGGCCATCGCTTACGCAGATCAATGAAGCGTCGCCCAAAAAAGACGCTCAAAATCCTTGTGTTCAACTGGCAGGATATCACGCATCCTCTGGGAGGAGGGGCCGAAGTGCATCTCCACGAGATTTTCAAGCGGATCGCCGCGCAGGGTCATTCGGTGACGCTTTACTGTTCGATGTTTCCCGGGGCGAAGGCCGAAGAAACGATTGAGGGCGTGAGAATTATTCGCGAAGGCAACCGCAACCTCTTCAATTTCTATGTCCCTTTGCGTTACCGTTCACGATTTCGCCATGAAGGCTATGACATTGTCATTGACGATATCAATAAAATCCCGTTTTGTACGCCGACGTTTGTGAAAGAACCCGTTCTTGCGCTCGTGCACCACCTCTTCCGGAAAACCATTTTTTTTGAAGCACCGTTTCCAGCCGCTCTCTACGTGTACCTGTCGGAATCTTTGGCAATCCGGACGTACAAGAACACGCCGGTTGCTGTTTACTCCCGGAGCTCACGAAATGAACTCATCAGTTACGGTTTCCATCCACAGTTGATTCATCACGTTCCGATAGCGATCAGCCAAAAAACCAGAATAAAAAGGAAGTTCGCGAAGAAAGCGCCTCCGACTGTCGGATATCTGGGCAGGGTAAAGAAATACAAGAGTGTCGACCATTTGCTGCGTGCATTTCATATCGTGAAGAAAGAAATCCCGAATGCCCGTCTGCTGGTCATCGGTGACGGTGATGCACTGCCCGCTCTCAGGCGGTTTGCGCAGGAGCTTAACATTGATGACGCCGTAAAGTTCACAGGATTTGTCGAAGAAAAAGAAAAGGAACGGCTGCTGAGTACGATGAGCCTGGTTGTTAATACATCGGCAAAGGAAGGCTGGGGACTGACTGTGACAGAGGCGAACGCATATGGAGTGCCGGTTGTTGCCAGTAATGTACCCGGATTGCGTGATTCCGTGATCGAAGGAAAAACCGGCCTCTTGTACGAATACGGGAATATCAGCCAGCTCGCGCGGAAGATGTTGGAGGTTTTGAAGGACCGGAAGTTTCAGGCGCGTTTGGGAAGAGAGGCTCTCACGTTTGCCAGGTCGCTCAGCTGGGACAATTCTGCACAACGGATGTTGGAAGTGATTGAGCAGACAATCGACGCCAAGCGATTATTGCCAGATTCCCACTCACCGTAGTTTACCCGTCAACAACCGCACACATTCCTGGGGGGAGTTCACCCGTTGGATGAAATGAGAACCATCTGACTCACCTTCCACGGCAAGCTGTTTACTCACCGTCTCCACCACGGCGCTCCAAAAATCACCGATGACGATGGCCGGTTTTTTGGCGATGACATTCTTATTCATGAACTCCCACACACAGGCAAGCTCAAGCAATGTTCCCGTTCCGCCTCTGAGGATCACATAGGCGTCACCCAATTCAACGAGCATAAAAAGCCGTTCCATGGGTGTCGGGAGCATGATTTCCTTGTCGACCCATGCATTGGCTGGAGTTTTATAGAACCCTGAGGTTACGCCGATCGTTGACCCGCCCGCTTCCTTCGCACCTTTTGCAGAAGCGGCCATGATTCCTCCATACCCGCCGTTGCAGATTTTATATCCTGCTCGCGCCAGTTCCTTGCCGAGATTGAACGCAAGGCGGTACTCTTCGCTTCCTTCCTCCGGCTGCGAGCTTCCGAATATTGAAATGACTTTGCTCATTCGTCAATCGATGAAGACCCAATCCACGCCGAACCTGAAATTTCGGCCCGGCAGAGGAGAGACGGGAGAAATGAAGTAATTGGTATTAAGCAGATTCTCCCAGGCTAACGAAATGTATGCGTCGCCAATGCGCAGGATTGCGAAGACATCTACAGTGGAGAATTGACCTGGCTGCGGGCCACGGTTTTCGGCGAACAGATGCAAATGAGGTATGAATTGAAACCCGCGATGCTCGCTGACGAATCGGGATCGAAGGCCGAACCTCGCATCAAGAGCGTCTTCGAAAAACCTGTCGCGGTAAGAAAGTTCGCCGGCGAGAACAAACTTTGGTGTCAAAGTTTTGGCCGTGTCCGCTTGACGGTAATCCGTGAACGTGAGAGTCCCATATCCTTCCATTTTCCAGAATCGAAGGCGTATGCTTCCCGTTATGCCCTGGATTTGCGCGTCAAAAGGGCCGATGACCTCAACTTTTGGATAGAGAGGGGCAATGGCCGGCGATGAAAGAAAACCAGATGCATCCTGAATGGAACGTCGGAAGCCTGTGATGGAGATCGCTACCGAGGAATCCGGCATAAGGCGAAGCCCTGCTTCAGCGAGTCTCTGCCGTCGATTGTTTACGCTCGAGCTTCGTATGATCGATGTGTCGCTTGAGTATGTTTCCATCAACGTGGAGAAAGAAATAAACTGGTTAAACCCCGCAAAAGCCTGCAATCCCTGACTCAACGACAGCGTGACATTCGAGCCAAATCCGAGGGACGGCTGGCTTCGGGTGACTTCGTAACGGGCAAAAAAAGATGGAGTCAAAATATCGCCGAGGTTAATTGCTATTTTTCCGAAAAAAGCTGTGAAGGAGGTTGTTCGGTTGCCGAGAGTGATACTTTCAGCCTCTTGTTGCTGATAGTCGAAACCCGCCAATACATCTCCCACGCCAGCGACAAACCTTTGCGTCAATCTGGCTCCAATGAAAGAAGCGTTTTGGAAATTTGTGTACGTCACAGCCTGGTCGCGGTATTCCCGGTCAAGTTGCGAATAGTAGAGGCTCAGCTGTGAGACTGAACTGGAATCTCCGAAGGGTTTTCCAATCACCGAAAGTGTCACGTCACGCCGCGCAATTCGCTCAGATGCTTCTTCATAGTTCACCGAGGCTGCCACATTATCAAAAATCGTGGATGTTGTTACAAGGTTCACCCCTCCGTTCAAGCCGTTGAACGTTTTCGTATAAAAATCTGTCAATGAGATGTTCAGTCGGTCTGAGACGTTGTAACGAAGCCGGGTTCTGAGGTTCCAGGCGTCCAACACTGAGTTGGTGTACCGGCCGTCGCTGACGTGCCGTTGAAACGCGATCATGAGATTGAGGCTGCGCGCAACATTTTGAGTGAAAAGAACATCTGTCAGAATGGTTTCGGATTGCGATTGAACATATCGTATTTTGGTGATTGGCCGGAGCGAGTTGAATTGTCGTGTGACAAAATTCAAAGTGGCCGACGTTCCTCCATTGCCGAAAAGAAAACCAGGGGATCCCTGGGAGACCTCAACCTGTTCGATGAATTCCATGGGTATGTCGTAGAGATTGAACAACCCTGTGATGGGGTCGTTGAGCGGCCTCCCGTCCAGGAGGATCGAAACGCCCGTTCCGCCGACGCCTGATGCACTCAAAAAGTTTGGCTTGCCGACCTCGCCAAGATCTGTTAAAAAGAAGCCCGGGATTTGCCAGGCCAAATCGCCGAAGTATTTTGCATCAGTCCAAATAAGTTGGGACCGGTGAAACATCCCGGCGGAATCGATACCTTCGGTTATGCTTCCCATCCCGGGGATAAACCGAGTTCGGAGTGTATCCTCGACAGCCGAGGTGTCCGCCTGGGCATAGGTGGTATCTACGGCTGATACTTGGGCGAAAAGGGAGGAGGAACTCCTTAGCCAAAGGAGCACGAAGGTCGCGAATACGGTGTTCCAAGCGGGAACTGATTTGATCTTCAAGCTTTTCCCGGGGCAGGAACGGGTTGGGGTTGAAAGGAAGGTTCTGTAAGGGATGTATAATAAGATTTTGAAAACTTGAGTGCGGCAAGGTTTGCCGATTCCTCGTCCGGAAAGAGGCCAAAAACCGACGAGCCGCTACCGCTCATCAGTGCAAAGACGGCTCCCTCCTCCAGCAGCATTTCTTTTATATTCGCAACCTCGGGATACATTTGGAAGACCAGCGGTTCAAAATCATTCCCGATGCGGTCTGCGTGTTCCGCTGGAGACCTCGCAAAATCAGCAACGGCGCTTTTCAAATGATTGATGTGTGGCTCAGAGAGCGTGAGGTGAGCATACGCCCACGTCGTCGAGATTTGAAGCTGAGGGGTTACCACGAGAATCCAATAGGGAAGTTCGAGGTTAAAATGTTCCAGCAGTTCACCCCGGCCAGACGCAACGGCGGACCCGCCTTCGAGGAAGAAAGGGACATCGGAGCCGAGGTTGAGGGCGATTCTTTTCAGCTCGTGCGGGCGGAGAGCAAGTCCCCAAAACTTGACAAGTCCTTTGAGCGTCGCCGCGGCGTTTGAGCTCCCGCCGCCGAGCCCGGCGCCGACGGGAATATTTTTCGTCAGCTGAATGCGTACGCCTTTGTCCACTCCCGTGATGTCGCGAAGCAAATTCGCAGCCTTGACGCACAGGTTGCTCGCGTCTGTTGGCACGCGAGGGTCATTCGCCTCGGCAGTGATGTTCCGGCCGGCGGGGAGAAACTCGATTTCGTCGTAGTTATTCACCTGGCGAAAGATTGTCTCGATATCGTGGAAGCCGTCGGCTCTCTTGCGCACAACGCGGAGGCCGAGGTTGATTTTCGCGTACGATCGGATAGTCATGTGTTCCGCGGTTCAGCACAAAAATACGCCAATAACGGCGGAGATGCAAGAACGGGGCTTCTTTGAATGTTGTGCCATTTTTTTGTATGTTGATAAAAATTTTCTTCTCGTGAGTACCGTTTGAGCCACGCTACAAAGAAAATAAAAGTCGGTGACCTGATAGTCGGCGGTGGCTCGCCCTTGGTCCTGATTGCCGGCCCATGCGTCGTGGAAAACCGCGACATGGTTCTGAAAACGGCGCGGACGATCCAAAAAGTGGCTCAGTCCTTGAACACGCCGTTGATCTTCAAGTCATCCTACAGAAAAGCAAACCGTACGAGCCGCACATCCTTTTCAGGGATCGGAGACGAGAAAGCTCTTTCGATTCTCCAGGAAGTCAAACGCGAATTAGGGATTCCCATTCTGACGGACATTCACCTGCCCACCGAGGCGAGTGTCGCCGCAGAAGTAGCAGATGTTTTACAAATACCGGCGTTCCTATGTCGGCAAACAGAACTTCTTCAGGCTGCGGGGAAAACGGGGAAAGTCGTCAACATCAAGAAGGGCCAGTTTCTTTCACCGGCTGAAATGAAACTCGCTGCAGAAAAGGTCGAGACGGCGGGAAATAAGAACATCCTTTTGACCGAACGGGGGACGACGTTTGGGTACAACAACCTCGTTGTGGACATGCGGTCGCTCTCCATCATGCGAGCGACGGGTTATCCCGTTGTGCTGGATGCAACCCATTCGGTGCAACTACCCGGAGGGAAGAACGGCGGGAGCGGCGGCCAACCGGAATTCATTTTCCCGATTGCCCGTGCGGGGGTGGCAGCCGGGTGCGATGCCCTGTTTGTGGAAACGCATCCGAATCCAGCCAAAGCGTGGAGCGATGCAGAAAGTCAGCTCAAACTCGACTTGCTGGCAGATTTGCTGAAGCAGGTTGTGGCAATAGACCGGACGGTGAGGCAAGCAGTTTTCTCATCGACGTAGGGTGGCGCATTTGTCAAAGAAAAAATCTGCAAGATTCCGAAATATTAAGCTCTTGCTGCTCGATGTCGATGGTGTGATGACCGACGGCTCCGTGTATTTCAGCGAAACCGGTGATGAATCGAAAAAATTTAATATTCAGGACGGCTATGGGATTGTGAAGCTGCAGCGGTCGGGAATAATGGCCGGAATTATTACGGGGAGAATCTCGAAGCTTGTCCAGCGTCGCGCGCATGAGCTGGGAATCCAAGAAGTCTATCAGAACCTGGAGAACAAGCTGGAGGCATACCAGCAGATAAAACAAAAGCTGAGTTTAAGTGACTCAGAGATTGCCTACATGGGAGACGACGAGCCGGACATCCCGGTCATTCAACAGGTTGCATTTTCCGCGGCGCCGTCTGATGCCGTACCGTCGGTGAGGAAGTCGGTCGATTACGTATGTAAACGACGCGGGGGGGAGGGAGCTGTCCGAGAAGTGGTAGACCTGATCCTGGTGGCAAGAGGATATGGAAAATTATGACGTCTATCCTCGCGAACTCAGTGCGGTTGAGCGAGAATTACTAGAGTGGGTATTGCCGGAAGACCGGCCCGGTTATCGAACGTATCGTGATTTACTGACGTTATGGAAAGTCATTTCCGGGGGGCGCCGCGGTGAAG
>JACPSI010000113.1 GCA_016193365.1 Ignavibacteriales bacterium | reverse complement strand
GAGGCGGACTTGTCCGCCGATCTTTTTGGCGGATGAGCCTTCGGCTCAGAACCTCGCAACGCGTTGCTTTCTTGTGGTCGGGGTGACTGGATTCGAACCAGCGGCCCCCTGCGCCCAAGGCAGGTGCTCTAACCGGGCTGAGCTACACCCCGAAGCGAAAAATCGAAATCAATTTAAAGTAACGAAAAAAACGCGGAAAGAAAAGCTGCGGAAGGGATGGTGGCTCTATCTTCTCTTTGCGAGCCACTTCTCAGGGTCTTGCTTCTCACGCTCTTTCCATATTTCAAAATGCAGGACCGAACCGGCAATCGAGTCTCCGCTCTTTGCGATGACTTCCCCTTCCCTGATTTTTTCTGATTCTACAACGCTTATGTCCGATAAATGCGCGTAGACGGTTCGGTAACCGTCATAATGATTGAGGATGAGAACATTGCCAAACCCTGGAATGAAAGAAAGTACGGACACCTCGCCATCTGCAACTGCGATGACGTTGGAGCCGGAGGAAACCTGAATGTCGACACCGGTGTTCTGGGTCACCGTCCTGAGCACGGGGTGGACCTGGTCGCCGAACCTGGAGGCAATAGCTCCGCTGGACACTGGCCATCTGAGCTTGCCTCGCCGCTGTTCAAATGCCGGGATCGAGGCGCTCTCGTTCGCTGACGGAGTTGTCGGCGGGGGCGGTGAGTTTTTCAATCGTTCGCGTTCCCGAGCATCTGCCAATTCACGCTGCCGTTTTGCTTCTTCCTCCCTCTCTTTTCTGATGCGTTCTTTTTCAATGAGGTCTGCAATCAGGTGTTCGATGTGCTGGGCTGCTTCTGTTTTGCGAGCAAGTCCCCGTTGGTAGGTTTTCTTATCTTTGCGAATCCTCGAAAGAACCCGCTGACGTTCTGAGAATTTGGTTCGCAGCGTTTTTTCCTCACGCGTTTTTTCCGTGAGTACTTTTCGTTCAGCCGCCAGCTTTATTTGAAGCTCGTCGTTTTGACGCTCGAGGTTGGACTTGTTGTCCAGAATCTTCCCAAGATCCTTTGCTCTCTGCTCGGAAAACCTCTTGAGGTACTCCATACGGATATACAACTGGTTGATGGAATTGCTCGAAAAGAGGAGTTCGACATCATACACGCGCCCGTTCTTGTAGACCGAGCGCACATAGCCCGCATAATGCGACTTCAGAAACTGAAGCTGATTCTCCAAAGAATGTATCGAAGATATCGCGCGTGAAATTTCGGCGGTGACTTCCTGTTCTTCTTCGCGCAACTTGCGAATCAGCTGGCGGATGAGGTTTGACTGTCGTTCGAGATCATCCAGCCGCTCAAGCGTAGACCGTTCCCTTTTTTCACTCTCTTTGAGTTTTCGTTCGAACGCCTGAATCTCGTTTCGGAGCCTGTCAAGCTCCTGGGATTTTTTCTTGATCTCCTTGTCGGCTTGAAACGCGGAGACGAAAGAAGGTGCAAGGAGTACCGCGAAAAGCAGCGATACAACTGATGCTTTCATTGCAATCGTACCCTCTCGGCATTTGCCGGAATGGTAATTGTGAACTGTGCAGCGGGAGCATTCACCTGCAGGTCGGAATAAGCGATGGAAACACGGCGCCGTTCCTTCGGCTGCGTCACCTGAACGTTGAACGGGACGCTCGCGCCCTCAACAATTCTATGATTAAAGAACCTCTGTTCGAGCAAGAGCTTTCCATCGGCGTCGAGGAGCTGGACTTTTTGAATCAGCAAGGTCTGAGGGTCGACCCAGTACGACCTTTTTCCCCCGCCCTGATGGTACGCCATCACGAGAAAATTCTCTTCGTGAGACACATCATCCGCATCGTCAGTGTCGTCCGTAAAAAATGAGCCGCCGCAAAAAAGTGTTAGCATATCTTCGAACGTGATGTTAACGCGCAGGATTTTGCTGAGGTTTGACGAATTCGTTTTGCCGCTGATAACGCGGTTCTGAAGAATGTTGTAGAACAGGAACTCCTCGCGTGTGACAATAGCCGCACCGACTTCTATCCCAAAGGGACCCTCAATCTTCAGCATCACTGAATCCGGTTTCTGAAGGTTAAGATAAAACGATGCTGATTGGGCGATCTCCGGCGTCTCAACAGATAACCTTCCTTCGCCTGTCATTGAACGGATACGGTCAAGGTTTGTCCGGACGGCCTCCCGTATTTCAGCAGGGGTAACGTTGCGGTCGGTCAGTCTGATGGTGGAGTGGGAGGCACATCCGGCGAGAAGAAACGCAGCGCCCGTCAGGCGGAGAATCGATGTGAGCATTAGAGCGAGCCGCGCGAAATCTTCTCTTTGAGAGACTGGTTTTTTCCGTCCATTTCGAACGCTTTTTGCCACATCTCCTTGGCTTTGTCTTTTTCGTTCATCTTGTAATAAATGTCCCCAAGATGCTCATGAACGACAGAGCTTGCTCTCCCTGTTGCAACGGACTTTGCGATGTATTCCTGTGCCTCACGGAGCTTTCCGAGTTTGAAATAAATCCACCCCAGAGTATCCAGGTAGGAGGCATTGTCCGGCTCGGCTGCGACAGCCTCAATGGCCATCTCTAGAGCGCGTTCGAGTTGAAGGCCCCGCTCAGCGAGGCTGTAACTGTAGTTGTTCAGGATGAGGTGTGATTTTGGGTCAATCTTCAGTGCTTCTTCATACAATCTGTCGGAATCCTCGTAGCGATGCAACCCGTCGTAGGTCAAAGCAAGTGTGCTGAGGATATCCATGTCTTTGGCGTTGAGCCTATAAGCCTGTTCCAACGCCTCTGCAGCTTTCTCAGACTGATCCATTCGCGAATATGCAAGGCCCATCAGGAGATAAACCCTGTGTTCTTTCGGCAAAGCCCTCTTCGCTTTTTCCATCGCCTCAAGGAGCTTCTGGTAATCACCTCTACTGAAAAGGTTTGTGCCGAGGTACCACCATGCATCGGCGTTTCCCTCTGCCAGTTGCGTTACCCTCTCGAAATAATGGGCGGAGAGAGAATCCTGCTTTTCTATTCCGGCAATATGTGCGAGATACCAATACGCCCGCCAATCGTTGGGCGTTTCCGATTTCAGCTGTAGAAAAATATCTTTGGCTTTTGGAGTAAACGTGGAATCCCGTTGAATCTGACCGATGTAGGCAATCCCGACGCGAAGCTTTATTTCCGGGTTGGATTTTTCGTTTTTCAGGAGCTTCTTGTAGAGAACAAGTGCCTTTTCGAAATCTCCCCGGTCAAGATAGACATCTGCCAGCACTGCCACGACAGACAAATCGTTCTCATCAATCTCGACCATCTTTTGAAGCAAATCAACAGCTTCATCGATTTTTCCGGCTTTACTCAGCGTCTCGGCGAGCTGGCGCTGAAGAGGCTTGTTGCTCGGATCGATCTCTAGCATGCGTTTGTATTTCTCGGCCGCTTGTTCGTGCCGTCCCAGTCTGGAGTAGGTCTCGGCAGCTTGCAGCAGCAAGTCCCAATCGTCACCCTCGCGGTTCAGAAGCATTTCATAGATTCCCACTGCCTGCAGAGGACGGGAAATTTGGTACAGGCGTGCGAGGTTGAACCAGCCATTGGTGTAATTAGAGTCCAGGCGAACGATGGCTTCGTATTCACGTATTGCCAAATCCTGCTGAAAAGCGCTAAGGTAAATGCCCGCAAGGTTCTCCCGATAGGCAATGTTCGTGGAGTCGAGTCTCACCGCCTCTTTTCCGGTTTCCGCTGCTTTGGCGTGTTTACCAAGAAGGGAATAGTCTTTCGACATGGCGTAGTAAATGGCCGGGTTTTTGTCGTACTCCAGAGCAGCCTGGTAATCGAGTATTGCCTCGGCATGTTCGCCTTTCGAATCGCGTATGGAGCCGTCGATGAAGAATCGGAGAGCTCTCTCCTTGTTTCGTTCGTCAATGCTCGAAACGGCTCTTAGCTGCTCATCCGGATTCTTCGAAGGAGTTTCTTTTGAACTTCCGCAGCCAATGACGCCCAGTGCAGATGTCAGTGCGATTATGAAAAGTCTTGGGAAAAGTTTTGGTGAAATGTTGCTCATTGAACAAAATATATCGAATACAGCCCCGAATAACAAGTTGGGCACGTATGTTCTGTTTAGCTCATATCAGGCATGAAGAAACAGACTTGACTTTCAACGATGGGTTTAATACATTAGCACAAGTTCTTAGAATTCACTCAATCATTTGCCACAGTTGGAGGCTATATGAGTCTCGCAATTCAGAGGGGATCGATCAGGATGGGTCATGTTACTTTGGTTGCGTTACTGGTAGTCGGCTTATCCCTTGTGGGGTGCGGCGGCAGTGAGGAAACCACACAGATGGAAGGAGAAGATCAGCAGTTAAGCGGGGAACAACCGCTCGATACTGGTGAGGAAGAGAAGAAGGATGATAACCCATACGGCCAGGCCTTGACCAGTTTTGTGACTGAAGAGAAGAAAGAGGAGCCCCCTCCGCAACAACAACCCGCAGCCATCCAGCCGACGGCCAGTGCTACCTACGAAAAACAGATCGAAGACCTTCGGACTGAGAACACCACTCTGAAACAACGCCTTGTGAAGCTCGAACAGGATAACAGAACGTTAAACGCGAGGTTGTCGGACACAGAAGCGCAGCTAACCTCGGAAAAAGAGCGCGCAGACCGGGCAGAACTTGCTGCCAAAAGCATGCCCGCAGTTACCATGCCAGTCGGTGGAACAAAATCGTCAGAAGTGAAATCCATGCCTCCCATGGAAGTCTCGAATTATGAAGACGCCCTCAAAGCCTTCAACGCGAGGCAGTATGACACCGCGCTCAAGGGATTCCAGATGATCCTCGACGGCGGTATTCAGGAAAACTGGGCTGACAACTGCAAGTATTGGATTGGCGAGAGCCACTACGCGAAGAAACGATACACCGACGCCGCAAAAAGCTTTGAAGAAGTGCTTGCATACAAGAATTCCGAGAAGAAGGCCGACGCGCAGTTTATGATGGCTCAATCCTATGAGCGAATGGGCAAGAAGGCGGAAGCCAAAGCCGCGTATGAGGTCGTTGTGAAGGATTTTCCGACGAGCCGCAACGTCAAAAAGGCAAAAGCACGTTGGGCTAAGCTGTAAGTCGTTATAAGATGGCCGCCGCCTCAAAGAAAAAGCATTGATACGGAAAAAGTATTGATACGCGATGCCCATCAGAAGAACTTAAAAACCCCGTCAAGGACGGGGTTTTTTGTTCGCTGACAAGATACCTGACAGGTCCATTTGTTTTCGCTTGAGACCTGTCAGGTATCATCGTTTTTGCAGAAACTATCTTTCCAACGCCCTTAGTCTTGCGGCTTCAAACTCGTCGCCTTTGTTCCACATCGGCATCTCTGAGCTGTTCGCAAGCCGAAGTGTCAACCGGATAATAAACTCGCAATCGTTTATTGCGCCGTCGAACACCCAGTCGTCGGAGAGTTCGTCGCTCGGCTGGTGATAATTCTGTTCCTCGTATTTCTGCTTTACCTGTTTTGCGTAATCGGCGGGCTTGTCCACAAAGACATTGCCTGTCTCATACGAGAGGCTCGGAATTCCCACTTTGGCAAAATTGAAGTGATCGGACCTGTAGAAAAATCCTTTTTCGGGATATGCATCCGGCGAGATCGTCATGTTCATTTCCTTCGCAACAGCATCAATATCCTCTTTTAAGGTTGACCGATCCCATCCCAGGAATGTAATGTCGCTCGTCTTACCCCAAATGTTCATACCGTCCGTGTTGATGTTGGCAACCATGTCATCCAGCGGCACCGTCGGATGTGTGGCGTGGTATTCAGAACCCAGAAGGCCCTGCTCTTCGGCTGCCACAGCTGCAAACAAAAGCGAACGTTTCGGCTTTTGCGAAAGGGAAGAAAACCCCTTTGCCATACTCAGCATCATTGAAGTCCCCGAGGCGTTATCGAGTGCGCCGTTGTAGATCGAATCTCCGTTCACCGGTCTGCTGATACCGAGATGGTCATGATGGGCCGAGAAAACAATGTATTGTCTGCTCAATTCCGCATCGCCGCCGCGGAGAATACCCAGGACATTCTGCGTTTCAAGGTTTCGCGTTGTCACATTCATCCTGGCAGAGAGTTTCAGGCCGAGTGGAACCGGTTTGAACGCTTTGGTTTTTGCTGTTTCTTGAAGTTTTCCAAGATCATGTCCCGCCAGAGCAACGAAATCCCTTGTTGCGTGTTCAGTGGTACCTCCGGCAATTTTCAGCTTCTTTGTCTCTCCTAATACGTCCAGGCTGAATTGTTCATTCGACCAGGAACTTTGCCAAACTTGAAAAGGATATCCGGCCGATTCTGTTGTATGAAGAATCAGCGCTCCTACCGCACCTTTTTTTGCGGCGATTTCGAATTTATAGGTCCACCTGCCATAATAGGTACGCGCCTTGCCCCCGAAGAATTTTGGGTCTTCGCCAGGCGGGTCGTCGTTGAGCATGAGGAGGACTTTCCCTGCCACAGAAACTCCTTTGTAATCGTCCCAGTCAAGCTCCGGCGCCTCTATCCCGTAGCCGACAAACACGACATCGACATCATTCAGGCTGACAGTTGGTGTCTCAAGCTGCGTGAAAGCTACAAAATCATCGACGAACTCCAGTTTGAGATTCCTGGAAGCTTTTTTGAGCTCAAGCTGGAACGGTTTTACGCGAGAGCCAATGATGGGCACGCGTTGCAGGTACGATCCGTGGTCTCCCGCGGGCTCGAGTCCCAACCTCTTGAATTCTTCGGCGAGATAAGTCGTTGTTCTTCTATCCGCCTCTGTTGAGGGGCCGCGGCCTTGCAAAGAGTCATCTGAAAGGGTGGCAATGTATTCCTTCAATCGTTGTGCAGTCACTTCTCCGATAGCCTGGTTCACCGGACTTCGTTGACATCCAGACGCGAAAATGACAAGAACCGAAAATAGAGTAAAGTATCGCATGGTGTCCTCCTTGGGAAAAATCGTTTTCTGTGGGGAGAACAAAATAGGAAAAGGATTCAACGCAAACAAGGCGATTTGTTGAATCTGATGCATCCCCTTGCTATATTGCGCGCGCAAAAAATGGCAAGAATTCTCACGAAATACGTCTGTCAAAGTTGTGGCTACGTTTCTCCGCGGTGGGTCGGAAAATGTCCGAACTGTTCTGAATGGAACACGTTTGTCGAAGAATCCACTCAGCCTCTCAAAGCCTCCCGAAAGCCGTCGGGCGTCGGCTCCAAAATTGAGCCGGTACCAATGGAAGATGTCGAAAAAGATGAAGTTCCCCGCATCAAAACGTCCATAAATGAATTCGACCGAGTGCTCGGCGGTGGACTCGTGCACGGTTCTTTGATACTTCTCGGAGGGGATCCCGGCATCGGAAAATCGACCCTCATGATGCAGATGGCCCTTGAGTTGAAGGAGCACGTGATACTCTATATCAGCGGAGAAGAATCGGTCAGGCAAATCAAACTCCGCGCGGAAAGATTGCAAGCAAAGAACGTGAAGAACGTCCTTCTTCTCGCCGAAACAAACCTCGACCTCATTCTCGATGTTATAGACAGAGGTGAACCGGATTTGATCATCGTTGACTCTATTCAGACGATGTATCGGCCCGGGCTCGAAAGTGCGCCGGGAAGCGTCAGCCAGGTGCGGGAATCAACGGCGCTTCTTCTGAGATTGGCGAAGACGCGAGGGATCCCGGTTTTTGTTGTCGGCCATGTGACGAAAGAAGGGACGATCGCAGGCCCGCGAGTCATTGAACACATGGTCGATACGGTGCTTCAGTTTGAGGGCGAGGCTCACTATTCTTACCGCATCCTGCGTGCGCTCAAGAATCGGTACGGGTCGACGAATGAAATCGGGATATTTGAAATGCACGACTCGGGTTTGCGCGAGGTTCAGAACCCTTCAGCCGTGTTCCTATCCGAACGCCATTTCGGTTCCTCGGGGTCGACAGTGGTTGCCAGCATCGAAGGCTCCAGGCCAATTCTCATCGAAGTGCAGGCACTTGTCACACCTACGAGTTACGGCATGCCTCAACGAAACACGACAGGTTTCGATTACCGGCGGCTATCGCTCTTGCTCGCCGTGCTTGAAAAAAGAGTCGGGCTTCACGTCGGCAGCTTTGACGTTTTCGTTAATATCGCTGGCGGCGTCAAGATAGATGAACCCGCGGTTGATTTGGGAATAGCCACATCCATCACGTCGAGCTTGCGGGATGTTCCAGTAGATTCTACATCTGTTGCAGTCGGAGAAATCGGCCTTGGCGGCGAGATCCGAACAATCGGACAGATTGAAAAACGCATTCAGGAAGCTGCAAAACTCGGTTTCAAAAGGATTGTCGTTCCACAGAATAACTTAAGGAATGTCACACCCAATGGAGACATTGAAATTGTGGGAGTAGATCGCGTGGAAAAGGCAATGGAGGTGTTGCTCTCCTGAGAGCCGCGATTGAACTGTTATGAGCATTATCGGTATTGTGGGGTTGGTGTGCATCGCCGCAGCCTGGATCCCGCCGACTCTGAAAACCGTTCAACAAGGTTCCACCGACCTTCCGTTGACCTTTCTGGTTCTTACAGCCGCCGGGAATCTTAGCTTGACAATATACTCCATCCTCATTCTTGACCCCATTTATCTCGCATTGAATGCACTGGCGCTCTCCCAGGGAAGTATTAACCTTTTCTATCGTTTGTATCCCCGACAGCAATGAAGAAAGTTGTTCTGGCAACGCGTAACCGATTTAAGATAGAAGAGCTGAAGACATTTCTAAAAAACACAGGACTTGAGATTTTTACGCTCGATGATTTTCCTCAGATGCCCCCGCTCATTGAAGATGGCACAACATTCCAGGAAAACGCCTTGAAAAAAGCCAGGCAAGTTTATCGCGTTACAAAGCTTCCCAGCCTGGCTGACGATTCAGGACTTGAGGTGTTCTATCTAAATGGAAGGCCCGGAATCTTGTCAGCACGCTATTCGGGGGACAGTGCCACTGACGAAAAAAACAACGAGAAACTGCTTGCCGAAATGCGTGGAGTTGCGCCAAGGCGAAGAAGATGCAGGTTCCGGGCGGTTTTGGCCCTTGTTGGAGAAAAGTTTGAAGAACTTGCTGAGGGAGAATGCCGGGGGAGGCTGGGAGAAGCTCCGGTGGGTACAAACGGCTTCGGCTACGACCCCATTTTCATTCCCGACGGTTTTTCCAGAACATTTGCAGAATTGACAGCTGATGAAAAGAACGGCATCAGCCACCGTGCGCGTGCGTATCAAAGAATGAGCGATATCGTTATCAGAAAACTTGGCATACATTGAGAAAAGCCATAAGTTTGGTCGCCATTTCTTGGTCGATTCAGGTAGTTACTTAAAGGCTAAGTGACACAGAGTACGAGCATTTCTTGACTAAGACGGCGAATCTTTATATTATACAATCTGTTCCTTATTCTTTACTCCCCGGAGAATAAATGCCGAGTTTGGATAAGAAGGTCAAGGCCCTCCAAGCATCGCCTGTCTTTCAAGATATTCCACGCCAAGAGCTGCTGAAAATCGCCGAAGTTCTTCAGGAAGAGTTCTACCCTTCCGGTTTTGTCCTCATGGATGTCGATAGCAAGACGGACAAAGTCTATGTTATCTCAAAAGGTTCGATCAGGATATCAAAAAAGACGAGTTGGGGCGAGGACACGAACCTCAATGTTCTCAAAAGAGGAGAGGTCGTCGGGGAACTGGCCACACTGGATGGCCGTGTTCGGTCGGCAAAGGCGACGTGCGAGGATGATTGTGTTGTCTTTGCGATTGAGCGGAAAGAGTTTTCCAAAATCGTCAAGAAGAACCCTGCCGTTTCGTTTAATCTCCTGAAAGAAGTTGGCGGGCGGCTCCGCAAAGCGAATGAGAATGTTGTTAAAAGCCTTGAAGAACAGCGCAATGCCGTGGAAACACGCTTTGTCAAGCTCGAGAGGCTTATAGAAGCAAGCAAGATCATTAATTCGACTCTGGACCTCGATAAATTGCTGGGGCTCATTCTCGATGCCGCCACAAAAAGCCTTGAAGCTGACCGCGGCACATTGTATCTGGTTGACGACATCAAGAAGGAACTTTGGTCCAAAGTCCTTCAGGGAAACAACATGGTGGAAATCCGACTCCCCGTTGGAAAAGGCATTGCGGGGTATGTTGCTCAGACCGGCGAAACGATCAACATCCCTGATGCCTACAGAGATCCCCGTTTCAACCCCGAGGTCGACAAGAGGACCGGATACCGAACGAGGAACATGTTGTGCATGCCGATGAAAAACAAGGATGCAAAGGTGATTGGAGTTTTCCAGCTTCTGAACAAGAAAGAAGGAGCGTTCGAAAAGTCCGATGAGCAGTTCATCGACGCTCTTTCAGCTCACGCCTCCGTCTCCATTGAGAACGCCCGCCTGGCTCAGGACATGGTGCAAAGCGAGCGACTTTCAGCTGTGGGCAGGATGGCGAGCACCATCATTCACGATATCAAAAACCCGATGGGGACGTTGCGGGTCTACGCTCAGGTGATGAAGAAGAAATCGGGGAACGAAGAGGCGGCAAAGCTCGCGGATGAGATGATTCACCAAGTCGACCGTTTTGTGAACATGGCGCAGGAAATTCTGGATTTCAGCAAAGGCCAGAGTTCGCTGAACATACAGGAATTGGAGTTCGCTGAAGTGATGAACGGCGTGCTGGATTTCATACAAAAGGATCTCGAGAAGAACAAGGTCGAGCTTGTCCGTAATGCCAATTATAGCGGCAAGATAAAAATGGATCAGGACAAAATGGTACGGGTGTTTTACAATATTGCCAGCAATGCGCGTGATGCAATGCCTCAGGGCGGGTCATTGACTGTAACGACGCAGCAGGAAAATGGCTTCGTAAAAATAGATTTCAAGGACAGTGGAACCGGAATGCCCGAAGAAGTGAAACGCAGAATCTTCGAACCCTTCGTGACATACGGAAAGAAACATGGAACCGGGTTGGGGATGTCTATCGTGAAAAAAGTCATTGACGATCACAAAGGAAAAATCGAAATCGAAAGTGAAATGGGCAAAGGCACCACGATCCGCATTTTTCTCCCCGTTTCGTAAAACCTCCTTTTTCACACCCGCACAACCCGGCAAGGTTTGCTGGGCACGCCTGCTGTAAAGACAAAACTGACACGAATTTTCTCCCAAGGAAAGGAACATTTAGATGGATCAATCAGTACGTCAAAAGCTCGCCAGATGGCGGGAGTTTTTCTTCGCGCAGAAGTATCGGTTCGACCTCGGGCAGTCGTTCCTCGTTGTCGTCAACTTCACTCTCCTCATTATCACGGCAAGCGACAAACTCCAGATCTTTTTGGGGATGCGGCTTCGCTCACTTCTCATCTTGATTGTTCCGCTCGGGTTTCTTCTTGTCTGGATGTTCGGCTATTTCATGGATAAGGTTGTGCGCGCAGCACAAATGGCAGAACGGCAGGCAATCAAGAGAAGCGAAGTGTGGGTGCAACATAACACTCAAATGGACAGAATTGAACGACAGGTCAACGAGCTCAAAGATCTTCTGACGAAGCGGTGAAATCGTGGTCGATTCTTTCCTGAGCTGGCGAAAAGAATTTCCCATTCTGCAGAGCAAGACCTACCTCATTTCGAATTCCCTTGGTGCAATGCCTCGTGGGGTGTTTGACCGGCTTCGGGAATACGCCGAAACCTGGTCTTCAAAAGGCGTCAAAGCCTGGGCTGACGAGTGGTGGGAAATGCCTGTGCGCGTTGGCGATGTCATTGCTCCTCTGATCGGCGCCCGCAAAGGCGAAGTTTCCATGCAGCCGAATATCACCACTACGGAAGCGGTCATTCTTTCGTGTTTCGAGCCGAAGGGGACAAGAAACAAGATTGTCTGTGAGGAGTTGAATTTTCCTTCAGTCCTCTACCTGTATCGAAATTGGGCGAGACAACACCATTGTAAGCTGCAATTGATAAAATCCGTGGACGGGATAAGCATAGATCTCGACAGGTTGCTAAGAGCCATCGATGAGAAGACTCTCCTTGTGCCGATTTCTCACGTGTTGTTTAAAAGCGCTTTTATTCAGGACGCAAGAGCTATCATCAAGAAAGCGCACAAAGTTGGCGCAAAGGTAGTCCTCGATGCATATCAGTCTGTCGGCATCATTCCCGTTGATGTCAAGAGACTTGATGTTGATTTTCTTGTCGGGGGTGTGCTCAAGTGGTTGTGCGGCGGTCCGGGCGGAGCGTTTCTCTACGTAAGGCCTGACCTTGCCAGAAAAATAAAACCGCGTCTCACAGGATGGTTTGCTCACAAAAGGCCGTTCGCCTTTGAGACCGGAGAAATCGACTACAGAGATGATGCGTTCCGTTTCCTCAGCGGGACGCCTTCAATTCCAGCCCTCTATGCAGCTGAGACAGGTCCAAAAATTATTCAAGAGGTTGGCGTGAAGAGAATTCGAGAAAAATCTCTTCAACAAACTCAACTCCTCATTGCCCTGGCCGACGAAGCCGGGTTTACTGTCATGTCACCGCGGGAATCTCAAACTCGAGGAGGGACAGTGACGCTTTCGGTCCCTCATGCATACGAAGTGAGCTGTGGGTTGATTGAGCGCGATATCCTCGTCGATTTTAGAAAGGGGGCGGGAATCCGTGTAGCTCCTCATTTCTACAATACGGACGACGAAATTCAGTTTGTCATGGCTCAAATAAAGGAGATTCTGGAGACGCAAGCGTTTGCGGGACGGAAGAGGAGAAAGTCAGTTGTTACCTAAAAACAAAAACTCCCGCCACGGCGGGAGTTTTTTTCAGTCAGTACTCTGGTGATGCTATCGGGCGATTCCAAGAAGCACGGAGATTACGACCCAAACAGCCCACAGCCCAAACGACACTCCAAACGATACTCCGGCCGGTTTTCCGGTCAGCTTACTGAGTCCGATTCCGACAACAGTAGCCTGCCAGACGGAGAACACATTGAGAGCACTCAGAAACTTATGTGTGTCGTTGCTTGCATCATAATCGGAAAGAATGGCAAGGGCTGCACTTGGCGAGGCATAAAGGGAACTCATGCCCACCATTAAGAGCACGGTGACGATCGCTCCAAGCACCCCCACCCAGGCAGACATTCCATACACTTCAAGATACTTCCCATAGCCGGCGGTCGATTTGAGTGCCAGCTTTCCTGTGAGCCAAAGAAAAAGGCTTCCTCCGAAATAGTAAACGCACAAGAATACGAGAGCGCCGATGATTCCGAATGCCATAAACATCCCACCGCCCATGCTTTGCATGCGGTCAACGGATGCGTCGGCCTGTTGCTGAGTCATTCTTCCGGAGTCGACCATCTTCTGCATGGCCTGTGCCTGTTGGTCCACAATCTGAGCCCTGAGCATTTCGTTTGCCACCAGGAGATAAGAGATAAGCACAGAAATAACGAATGCAGCGAGGAAAGGAAAGAGCCAGGCGCTCGCTTTGGAAGGTGACGAGCTAATGCCTTCAAAAGAGTCGGCGGGGGAAGAAAAAATATTCACAATCTTGCTCATCATGGAGGGAGCGGAACCACTCGGTTGTTGTTCTTGCATGAAAGCCTCCTTCGGTTTTTTGTGTGGTGAATTGGCGATGGTTGGACGGCTCATAAAAAATGTACACATTAGTTGAAAAAGAAAGAAGACTTTTTTTGTCCGTTGACATTCGGAGTATTAATGGATATATTCGAAAGGTTTAGGGGAGTCTGCAAAAACTCCACGCTTGAAAACCGCCCGTTCATGATTGCTCCAGCTGAGATGCTCAGAGACCGAATTGAGGAAGTATTGTCTTTGCGCAAAGCTGTGTGTCCCTGAGAACAAAAAACGTTTTATGGCAGAGATAGACGAACAACGAAGAAAAGTTGAAGAGCTCAAGAAAAAAATACTTGAGCAAAAACGCAAGGGCGGCGGCGCTCCCGACGTCGCGGAGAAGAAGAAAGAAGAAGATGAGCGCCGAAAAGCCGATGAGGAGCGAAAAAAAGCTGCGGAGGAAGCTCGAAGGGAAGCGGAAGAGGTAGCCCGCCGGAAAGCGGAAGAGGACGCAATCCGCAAAGCTGAGGAAGAGGCCCGCAAGAAAGCTGAAGATGCGGCGAGGATGAAGCAGGAGGAGGAGCGGAGAAAGGCTCTCGAAGAGGCAAAGAAGCAAGCTGAGCTGGTAGCCAAGAAAAAGGCCGAAGAAGAAGCCCGCAGAAAGAAAGAGGAAGCCGAGCGAAAACGCCGTGAGGAGGAAGAGCGCAAAAAAGCCGAGGAAGCAGAAAAGGCCGCGCAGGAAGAGCAGGAGCAGCTCCAGGTTTCGATTCAGGCCTACGCAAAAGCCTTAAAACAAGCATGGGTGGATGGTACCCTGAGCAACGACGAAGAATCGCTGCTTTCTACGCTGCGCAAGTCTCTCGGCATCGATAAAGACCAGCACACGAGTCTCGAGCAGGAAATTCAGCTGGAAATTTATCTCGAAGCAATTGTCGAAAGCTGGAAGGATGGCGCCATAACGCCGGAGGATTCAGAAAAACTTGACATCCTGAGGGAGAAATTCAGTATTTCGGCCGAGGAACACCTCAGGCTGGAAAAACAGGTTCGTAGGGAGATTCTCAAGCAGCGGGCATAGCGCTCGTGATCTGATATGCCATCGCCTGGAGAGCGAGCACTCGTTTTTGGATCGGCGGATGTGTACCAAACAATTCTGCAACAGCACCCTCCTTTAGATTAACCGACTTACCAAGAGGATCCACAATACAAAGATGGGCGGCGCCACGCTTGATGGAAGCTGTGGGAGAGCTGGCGTTTTCGAGTTTTTTGAGGGCGTTTGCGAGACCTAGGGGATTGCGCGTCATTTCCGCAGCGGATGCGTCCGCGAGAAACTCTCTTCTTCGTGAGACGAGCATTGCCATAAGTTGGCCTATCAAAGGAGCAAGAAGAATACCGACGATCCAGAGAACGAAGAGAACGCCGCCGAGCTGCCCTCCCGAGCGTGAACGGCTGTTACGAGACCTCCCTCCATACCACATTGACCTGCGCGCCCAATCCGAAAGCAGAAGGATTGAGCCCAGCAGCGCTGCTACAACGGTCATCAAGCGTATGTCGTAGTTACGAATGTGACTCATCTCGTGCGCCACAACTCCCTGAAGCTCCTCTCTATTGAGTGTTTTCAAAAGGCCTTCGGTGACAGCGATGTGGCTGTTGTTTGGATCCTTTCCTGTTGCAAATGCGTTCGGATCGTCATCAGGGACAACGTAGACCTTTGGCCGAGGCAAGCCGGAGGCGATGCTCATTTCATCAACGACATTCAGCAGCAGTTGATGGGCGGGGTTATTCCCGTCCGCAGGAACAGCGTTTGCGGAACTCAGGACTGCTTTTGCGCCGCTGCCGAGACTCCACGCTGCCGAAGCTGATCCAACAAACACGGCAGTCAATGTTCCGAGGGGTACAAACGTGCCGGTGTCCATTCCACCGAAGAGGTAAGCGTCGAATCCAAAACCGAGGAAGGCAAGAAACACAATAAATCCGGCCATGACGAAAGCCGTGAGTTTCTTGTTATGAGCTTGTTGCTCATAAATGTTTTTCGGTTGTCCGGAGCCGAGCATCTTATTTCTTTAAGGAGAGATTGACAGTAGGAACTTCGCGCTCAGTTGCAACTTGAATCTCGAAGAGTTCAACAGCTGAAAACCGAAACATCGATGCGATGAGATTTGCCGGGAATACTTGTTGCTCTGTGTTGAACTTTGTTGCGATATCATTATAAAACTGGCGTGCGAAGGAAATCTTATTTTCTGTGCTTGTCAATTCCTCCTGGAGCTGTTTGACGTTTTCGTTTGATTTGATGTTAGGGTAATTCTCGACCAGAGCAAAAAATTTCGTTAGGGCAGATGACAACATGTCCTCCTTAGCTGCGGAATCAGCGACACCCTTTGCTGAGATGGCAGCATTCCTCGCCTCAATAACCTTTTGCAGAGTGTCCTGCTCGAATTCCATGACTCCTTTGACTGTGTTCACGAGGTTAGGAATCAGGTCATGGCGACGCTTGAGCTGGACGTCGATCTGTTTCCAGCCGTTTGTCGATTGGTTTCTCAAAGTGATGAGTCCATTGTATTTGCTGATACCCCAAATGAGGATAACGATGGGAAGAGCGAGCAAAAGCCATGTCATAGTAATTCTCCTTGATATTTCCAAAAAATTGAGTTTTTCAAGACAAATCAACGAGTTGGTGAGAAGAGAAGCCGGTTAGTGTAAGCTACGAAAAATCGTTTATTTCTGTTGCCCTAAAGTCCGTGTTATGAACGAAAATTATCAAAAAAATCGGAGAAATGAGTTGACTTTTCCGCCATTGAATGCTATATTAAAAGCCCACAAAAAGGCGCCTTTGAGGCGCTTGTGTTTGTTGAAAGTTTATCGACAATGCCCATTTCAGCGATGGGCATTTTTGTCGATAAGCGTCGACAAAGTGGGTTTGTTCTTTGAAAAGTGTGCGCAGCTAAAAGTCAATTTAGCTGGGTTTCACACCTTAAACAGTATCGCGAAAGTGATACGCAAGCTTAAGGTTCAAACTCAAAGTTGAGAAAAAAACTACAACGGAGAGTTTGATCCTGGCTCAGGACGAACGCTGGCGGCGTGCCTAACACATGCAAGTCAGGGAGAAAGGGGTAGCAATATCCCGAGTACACCGGCGCAAGGGTGAGTAACACGTAGGCAACCTGCCTTTAGGACGGGAATAACCTCGAGAAATCAAGGATAATACCCGATAATGCAGCGGCACCGCATGGTGACAGTTGTTAAAGGCCGCAAGGCGCCTAAAGATGGGCCTGCGTCCCATTAGCTTGTTGGCGGGGTAACGGCCCACCAAGGCTACGATGGGTAGCTGGTCTGAGAGGACGATCAGCCACACTGGAACTGAGACACGGTCCAGACTCCTACGGGAGGCAGCAGTGAGGAATATTGCGCAATGGCCGAAAGGCTGACGCAGCGACGCCGCGTGGAGGATGAAGGCCCTATGGGTCGTAAACTCCTTTTGAGGG
>JACPSI010000049.1 GCA_016193365.1 Ignavibacteriales bacterium | reverse complement strand
CATGGACAGCACGAAACGACTTGTTGAAACAGGAATGTCGGGCTCGGATAAGGATTTTTCCACAGCCGTTGGAAGGCTGTTACGGAATCCGCAGCTTGCCATCGGTGCGGGATTAGGCCTCGCTGCCGCCTTCGGTATTGAGCTGTTGCAGGGAGATGCGTATGTGGCGGTTGCAAAAGAAGGCATTTTGCGTGTTGATAGCCTCCGTCTCGGCGCGGAAGTCGCCCGGTGGGAAGGAAATCCAATCGACGTTCTCTGGGCGTTTGAAAAACGGGATAGCAGTCAGCGATTGACAAAACCCGACACGCTCTCGCTCAAGAGCGATTCTCTAGTGAACTAACTCCACATTCTGTGGAACGCTACATTCATCATAACGTCACCCTTAAAGATGTTCTGCAGAAGCTGAAATCGCATGGGAGCCGCCGCAACATCGCGGGGATGGCTCGCTTTGGGATAACTGCGAAGAAAGCATTTGGTGTAGCCGCTCCAGCCCTGCACAAATTGGCGCGAAGGTATCGGAAAAATCATGAGCTTGCCCTCAAGCTCTGGTCGACAGGGATTCACGACGCAAAGATTCTCGCTGCGTTAATCGATGACCCAAAAAAAGTCACCAGGCGCCAAATGGAACAGTGGGCGAGGCAATTCGACAACTGGGCGGTGTGCGACACGGCTTGCGGGAAGCTTTTTGACAAAACACCGTGGGCGTATGAGTCTGCTGTTCGGTGGAGTAAGGCCAAAAAGGAATTCGTCAAACGAGCGGGATATGCGATGATGGCATGGTTAGCCGTGCATGACAAGAAAGACAGGGCCGATGGACGATTGATCCGGTTCTTTCCTCATTTGAAACGAGGAGCAAGCGACGGCCGGAATTTTGTCAAGAAGGCCGTCAACTGGGCAGTAAGGCAAATCGGAAAACGAAGCCGAAAACTCAATACGGCGTCGATTGCTCTTGCGAAAAGGATCCATGCTCTCAACACGCCTGGTGCTCGTTGGATCGCTTCTGATGCGCTGAGAGAATTGACGGGCAAAAGCGTTCGGAAACGATTGACCTGAAGATCGAGCTCGTGCAAGCCTCCAATCAAAAAGAATATCTCCTCGGCGCCAACGAAGCGGAACTGGAGCGGCTTCGATTTCAGCACTGGGTCTGGAAAAAAATCACCAACAACTTTTTCGACCGGATTGGCATTGAACAGGGGTGGAAATGTCTCGATGTCGGCTCCGGACCAGGTTTTACGACCATGGATTTGCGCGACCGAATCGGCCCGAAAGGTGAAGTTACCGCGCTTGAGCCCTCGCAGTTCTATCTCAACTGGCTTCAACAGGAGGCTGCTTCGCGCGGTTGGTCGAATCTCCATTGCATTCATGGCAAAGCGGAGGATGCGGACATTCCTGTACGGTCGTATGATTTCGTTTTTGCACGGTGGGTCATTGACTTCGTTCCCGACGCTGAAAAATTTCTGAAACATCTCATTGCCGCTCTGCGGCCGGGCGGAGTCATTGCCATTCAGGATTACTGGTATGAAGGCCTTTCGTTGTACCCGCGTGGAACATTTTTCGACCGGCTACCCGATATCATTCGCTCTTATTATCGTGCGGGAGGAGGAGACCCCTTTATGACCGGAAGGATCCCGGGCATTCTGCGGAACTACGGCGTTCGGGTTGTTGATTTCACGCCGAATCAACTTGCGGGAGGACCGCAAAGCGACGTCTGGGAGTGGGTTCACCGTTTCTTCATGGGACATCTGCATCTCATGGCAGAAAAAGGTGTCGTCTCCAAAGGCGAGGTTGAAAGAATTCTTGCCGACTGGAATACTCAACGAAAAAACCCTGATGCCATCTACTTCTCGCCGGTTGTTGTCGATATCGCAGGAACGCTCGACAAGTCACCCAAATCCTCAAAAAACAAGACATCATGAAATCCCCAAAATTTTTCCTCCTATTCCTTTTTCTTTGTTCTGCCATGACATACTCTCAAACTCCGTCCATCCATTACACACTCGGGATGTCGAAGCCCTCGACGCACTTGTTCGAACTGGAAGTTGCGCTGACCAACCTCCCGGCCAACGATACGCACATTGATTTTCTCATACCGGCATGGCGCACCGGGCGCTACGTGATTTTCGACTTCGCGGGAAGCGTTCAGGAATTCTCCGCCGACGATGGTAACAAGAAGCCTCTCCGTTGGTCGAAAATCGACAAACAAACCTGGCGAGTGGAAAAGCAGGGCGGTTCCATCACTGTGAGGTACAAGGTCTTTGCAAACGAGTTCAACATGCGCACAAAAGGCTTAAACGACGAACATGGATTCGTGGACCCGGCAAGCGCGTTTATGTACGTCGACGCCTACAAGAACCTTCCCGTCCGTCTTACTGTGAAACCCTTCGGATCATGGCATGTGACAACAGGACTCGATGCAATCAAGGGGTCAAAAACTGATTTCTCGGCGCCCAACTATGAGTATCTTGCGGACTGCCCCATCGAAATTGCATCTCCTTGGAGGTCGTGGCAGCGCGACCGAACACATCAATTCGACGATTATAGATGCACAGCCTATGCAATTCTCAAGCCGCCAAGGCTATCGAAGGTTCCTCGCAACCGTCACTCACGAATTTTTCCATACATGGAATGTCAAACGGCTAAGGCCGGCTGGGATTCATCGCTATGATTTGTCCAAAGAGAATTACGTTAAAGAACTATGGATTGCTGAAGGGGGCACGGATTACTACGAATTGTTATTCCTGACGCGAGCGGAATTTTTATCTCCTGATGAATACCTTCAAGCGCTTGCGAGCTTCGCTCAAGAAGACCGCCTTCGACCGGGGAATAGAGTTCAATCTCTGACAGAATCCAGCTTCGACGCGTGGGTGAAACACTACCGCGATCGGGAAAATGCATACAACTCACAAACCGATTATTATGTCAAAGGGGCAAACGTCTTTTTTTTGCTAGACATGGAAATCCGTCAGAGCTCTTCGAACAGGTCGTCCTTGGACGACGTTATGAAAGCAATGTTTCAGCGATTTCCTCTTGGCAAGAAAGGATACACGGTGGATGACTTTCAGGAAGTTGCCGGGGAATTTGCAGGTAAAAGCCTGAAAACTTTCTTTGATAATTACGTCCATGGAACCGCGCCTCTCGAATGGGAAAAGTATTTCGGCTACGCTGGCCTCCAGCTTGTCGCAAAAGATAGTGTCATGCGTCCCTGGCTCGGCGTGCAAACAAGGGATGAAAGCGGCGGTGCTCGCATCACGCGGATTTCGGAGGGATCCCCGGCCCACGACGCCGGACTCGATCAAGGTGACGAGATTCTGTCGATGAACGGTTTCAAGGTTCGGACCCAGGATTTAGAGCAACGGATTCCGGAAATGAAATCAGGTGACAAAGTGAAGTTTACAATTTTCCGTGACGACAAATTACGCGAATTCGAAGTAACTCTGCGTGATGAGAGTATTCCTGCCTACCGAATCAGCAAGGTGAAAAACCCGAACGATGTGCAGAAAGCAATCTATGAAAGCTGGCTGAAAACGAATTGAGCACACTAATGATAGAAAGGAATGCTACGTGAAAAAGAAACTGCTTTCGATCTTTGAAGTCGTATTGCTGCTGGGTGTATGTATTCTCCTCGTCGCCTTCATAGGCACCCCAAACGTCGAGCAACGCAGAGAGCCCACACCTCAACAAACAGCTCGAACGATCTCGGCAACAAACGAACCGTGGGACAGAAACCTCGCCCTGCCAAAACAAAGCGACCGAATCGCGAACTACACCATGGACGTAAAACTCGACACGGAAAAAAGAATCATCAGGGGATGGGAAATTCTGGAATGGAAGAATACGACCGGGCGGCCGCAAAACGAGTTTCCCTTTCATCTCTACCATAATGCCTGGAAGAACAACCGTAGCACATTCATGAAAGGCGCGGCGGATGCGGGCAGGTCGATCAATCGGCCGGATATGCAGGAATCCGATTTTGGCTGGACAAACGTCAAAAGCGTAAGGGTCATCGACGCACGCGGAAATGAAACAGATCTCACCAATACCTTCCGGTATATCCAGCCCGACGACGGCAACGCGGACGACCAGACGGTCTTCCAGATAACAACACCGAGGCCTGTGCCCAACGGTCAAACGCTGAAGCTCAGGATCGAATTCGAAACCAAGCAACCGATTCCGATTTCACGCACGGGGGCTATCCGCGATTACCATTTTGTGGCGCAATGGTTTCCTAAAATCGGTGTCTGGTGGAAACCGCGCGATGGGGAAGCAGGCTGGAATTGTCACCAGTTTCATCCTCGCACTGAGTTCTTTGCCGATTACGGTGTATACGACGTGAGGATCACGATTCCGGAAAACTATATCATAGGGGCAACAGGCGGAATGCCTAAAACGATGGAGAATAATGACGGAACTCGCACTCACCATTTCCGTCAAGAAGATGTCCATGATTTCGCGTGGGTCACTTCACCCGACCTTGTGGTCAATGTTCGTAAATTCTCTCACACAGAGCGCGATCCGAATGAACGTTCCGACCGGCATCACCCTCTCAAAGAAGTCACGGTCATCCTGCTGACACAGCCTCACCACGAGAACGCCATCGAGCGTTACTTCACTGCCACGTTTAACGCTTTGCGGTACTTCGGCGAATGGTACGGCGAATATCCGTACGACTACGTTACTGTTGTCGACCCTGCCAACGACAGCCGTTCGGGAGGAATGGAGTATCCGACGCTCTTCACGGGCGGTGCAAACATGTTCGCCCCCAAAGAAACTTCCCAGCCTGAGGGCGTAACAGTGCATGAATTTGGGCATCAGTTCTGGTACGGACTTGTCGGCAACAATGAATTTGAAGAGGCATGGCTGGACGAAGGGTTTAACACGTATTCGACCGACCGCGTGATGAAAACGGCATGGCCGCCGTTCAAGGATTATGAATATTATTTTGGGGGGCGCGGGGCGGATCAAAACGTCGGTATCTCTTATGTGTTCCATGAAGTGGAGCTCCAGGGACGACTTCCCGATACCTATGGTCTGCGGACCGGGGGAAAAGCCGATGTCATGGCTCGAAAGGGCTGGGAATACAACGACTCGTACGGACTCAACTCGTACGAAAAGCCCGGTTCATCGTTGATCATGCTCGAGCGATATCTTGGCGAGGAATACATGTACCGCGTGATGCGCTCGTATCATCACCGGTGGCGGTTCAAACATCCCACATCTCAGGATTTCATCAACACCGTCAACGAAGTCACGGGCAAAAACATGAACTGGTTTTTTGACAACACCTGGTTCAGCTCAGACCAATTCGATTATGCCGTCAGTAGCATCAACAACCGCCTTATTCCTGAACCCGCCGGAGTTTTCAACTTCAACGGAATACCATTCAAGCCGGCAGAGCAGGACACGGGAAAACCAATGCATGAGTCAACGGTCATTGTCACGCGCGAAGGAGAAGCGATTGCCCCCGTTGATATCCTTGTCACATTTCAGAACGGCGACCAATGGACCGAACATTGGGACGGACAGTACCGCTGGAAGAAATATGTGTACCGCACAACATCTCCAGTAACGTCTGTCGTTGTAGACCCGGATCATAAGCTCGCAATGGACGTCAACTGGAACAACAACAGCAGAGTCGTCCGCCCACCCGATTTCCGTTCTCTTGCCGCACGCAAGTACGCATCGAAATTTTTGTTCTGGGTGCAGACATACCTGGAATTTCTAACGTATTGGAACTAGGGGGAAAAGGACGCCATGAAAACAATTGATTTTTTCAAATACGGTATCTCAAAGGTTCGGCGCACAAAGCGGATGGTTTTCTTTGCATGGACGGTGAATCTTCTTGTTGCTCTCGTCCTTGCGTTTCCATTGCGCAACCAGCTGGACGCATATATTCGGAACACGGTGATGGAAGAGAAGCTGGTGGAGAAGATGAAAGACGAGTGGCTTGAAACATACAAATACGATTATCGCCACAGCGAGGTTTCGCGCGTGTTCAATGTTTCGATTTTTGGTTCGGCCCCTTTCTTTGAACATACCCATGGGCTTCTGAACGGAGCGGTGGTGAGCAACGTCGGAACATTCCTTTCCGACTTGGTTTTCGGTTTCAAGATTGTCTCGTCGCCATTCAATATTCTTGTGCTCATTGCGCTACTCTACGCGGTGCTGAATTCTTTTCTTGCCGGTGGGTTCATCGGTGTTTATGCACGTGAGCATCGAAGCTCGTTCCAGGATTTCCTGATGGACGGGGCCAAGTACTTCGGCAGATTTTTCCGTCTCTCGTTCCTTTCTATCGTAACTTCAGCGCTGTTTTTTGCTTACATCATGTCCTTGGTCAACGCAGGAATTCTCGAGTGGACTCGAAACGAGCCGTCCGAGATGACTCCCTTTACCTACTACATGGTGCGAAATGTTTTGTTTTTCTTCGCCATCCTCCTTTTTATGATAAGCCTGGCTTATGCAAAAATCCGTATTGTTGTGGACGACCGGTTGAGTTCCATCCTCGCGTTCTTCGCTGGCTTCCGGTTCATGCTCAAAAACTTGAGAAAAACACTTTCGCTGTATCTTCTCCTGATTCTCCTCGGAGGAGCCTTTATTGTGATGTATGCATGGCTTGAGGCACAGTTTTCGCAGGATGCGTACTGGGGAATCCTCTCCATCGCGCTCATTCAACAGGCATTCATGCTGGCATACTTTTGGCTCAAGGCGAATTTCTTCGCAGCGCAGACTTCGCTCTACCAAGATGTCTTCAAACGGGAGCATAGTTCCGCAAGAGTTTCCTGAACGTGCTCCCGGCATAGGAAACAGATGTCCCGGTGTAAACAGAGCCAAGACATCCCCGAGGAAACATCTGCTCTGTCTTGTATTGGATTCACTCAAAAGCATTTCAACTCTAACTTTAATGAGGTCTTGTTATGTGTCGTAATATCAAAAAGTTGCGAAGGCTTAAAGGATTCCCAAAAGACCATGAACTCAGCGACGCAGCCCTTCAATTCATCCGCAAGATATCAGGATATCACACACCCTCAGAGGCCAACCAGGAGCAATTCGAGAATGCGGTTCGGGATGTCGCAATCGTGGCTCGAACCCTCTTTCGGTCGCTCAAAGTCCGCCATGCCACGAGACACTCCCGGCACGTCGGATATCATGTTCACGGCATATGAGAGTACCCGATCACCCGCCTCAAGCTGACATACCAGCTCAATCAATACATCTTTTTCCGGGGGATTACCGAAGTCAACAATTTCCGAAAGCAGCTTTTGACGGACTTCCCCGTATGCTTCACCTACATCCCGGGGACAGTCGCTTACATCGGGCACGGCTCGTTATACGAAAAGCTCAAGTGGGAAAACACGGCTTACGTGCGGAGCGATCAGTATCTCGAAATTCGCCGTGGATTCTTTTTCAAAATGTCGTATCTCTGGATGTCGTAGCACCAGACGCTCGGTCGTTCAGTACAATGATTTTTCGTCTTTACCCTCTTCCCAAAAAAGGATCAATATGAAAACGTCTCGTTTTACCTTGTTCGTTTTTTCCCTCGTTTTTCTTCAAACCACGGGAGTGTATTCGCAAACCCCGCCGAAAGATCTCGACGCGTACGCGGAAAACGTGCGAAAAACCTTTGAAGTCCCCGGAATCTCGGTTGCCATTGTGAAAGACGGTAAAGTTGTTGTAGCGAAAGGGTATGGTGTTCGAAAACTCGGAGAATCCGCCCGCGTGGACGAGCGCACGTTGTTCGGGATCGCTTCCAACACCAAAGCTTTCACTGCCACAGCCTTGGGACTTCTCGTTGAAGAAGGCAAGCTTGAGTGGGATGCCCCGGTCGTGAAGTATCTACCATGGTTTCAACTCGCCGATCCGTATGTGACCCGCGAGCTCTCCATTCGCGATCTCCTTGTGCATCGCAGCGGTTTGCCGCTGGGAGCTGGAGACTTGCTCTGGTGGCCTCCCTCAACGTATAACCGAAAAGAAATCGCGAGACGACTGAGGTTTCTTCCCCTTGTCAAAAGCTTTCGCTCCGCATACGCTTACGACAACGTTCTTTATTTGATTGCCGGAGAAGTGATCGAGCAGGTGGGCGGCCAGTCGTGGGAAGATTTCGTTTCTTCTCACATACTGGCAAAAGTCGGCATGAGCGACAGCAATGTTCGCCACTCAGATGCCTCAAACGGCGAAAATGTTGCCACAACGCATGCGCGCATCGACGGAAAAGTTCGACCGGTGGCCCCGTTTGACAGCGATAATACAAACCCCGCCGGTGGTATTAATTCGAACGCGCGTGATATGGCAAAATGGATGCTTGTGCAACTTGATTCCGGGCGCGTCGGCAACAGCTCGCAGCTTTTTTCACCGCGTACGACAAGGGAACTTTGGAGCATAGTTACTCCAATCCCTATTGGCACTCCGCCCCCTGAGCTCTCACAACTGAGAGCGAATTTCAACGGCTATGCTCTTGGGTTCGGTGTTCGCGATTATCGCGGGTATAAAGTTGTCTCTCACACGGGCGGACTCCCGGGATACGTTTCGAAGCTCGCCTTGATCCCTGAACTCAGGCTGGGAGTCACCGTGTTAACAAATCAGGAATCCGGAGCCGCATTTGAGTCCATTGTCTATTATGTTCTTGACGCCTACATCGGATCGTCTAAAACCGACTGGCTTTCAGCATACGAGAGACTCGTTACGAGGTCGGATTCCATAACGGTGGCCGCTGAAAAGCAAACCACGACTACCCGCAATAGTTTATCAAAGCCGCAGCTTCCTCTTGCCTTCTATGCTGGCACCTATACAGATCAATGGTACGGCAACATGACTATCACCCACGAAAACGGCAGACTCGGCATTCGCTTCGACCATACTCCGTCACTGGTGGGAGATCTCGAACACTGGCAGTACGACACATTTGTGGCTCGCTGGAAAGACCGAGAACTTCGGGCAGATGCGTTTGTGACATTCTCGTTGAACCCGGACGGGAGTATCGACCAGGTGAAGATGAAGGCTGTTTCGCCCGCCACGGATTTCAGCTTTGACTTTCATGACTTGCTCCTCAAACCTGCACAGAAAGAAAGGCGCTGACTTCTCGGGCTTGTCGACCTTTGGGAATCCCCGGCCCTCGTTCTTCTGAAACTCCGTTTCTGTTGACAGGCCGTCAACCAAGCGTTATATTCTCTGCCCATCCACACACCAGCAAGAAGGAGGAGATGCCATGCGTGTTTCTTTTTTACCCACCAGATGGTTCAAATTGCTGATTCTTTTTTTCGTCGCCGTTTTAAGCGATCGGTTGCTCGCACAGCGCTCCACGATGAAGTACGACACCTCGCTGTACCGGGCCATGCAGTGGCGCGAGATCGGGCCGTTCCGTGGCGGCCGATCCATTGCCGTCGCCGGACATAAAGACCTGCAGTACACATATTACTTTGGCGCCACCGGTGGTGGGATCTGGAAAACCGAAGATGGAGGAAACATATGGGTCAACGTCTCCGACGGTTTTTTGAAAGTTGGAATCGTCGGGGCACTGGCCGTCGCAGAATCAGACCCAAACGTTATTTATGCCGGTACTGGCGAGGCCTGCATCCGAGGCAACACAATGCCCGGCGAAGGAATGTACAAGTCCACGGACGCCGGCAAGACATGGAAGTTCTCCGGCCTCGGCGAAGCGCAAACCATCAGCGAAATCGCCGTCCATCCAAAAGATGCTGACCTCGTCTACGCGGCTGCGTTTGGCCATGTGTTTGGCTCAAACCCGGAGCGCGGGGTGTACCGTTCAAAGGATGGTGGAAAGACCTGGCAAAAGATCCACTTCGTGAATGACAAGACCGGGTCTGTGGACATTGTCCTTGATCCCATGAATCCTCGCGTAGTCTACGCTTCCATGTGGGAAGCGTTCAGAAATCCATGGAGCATGTCCAGCGGCGGCCCCGGGAGCGGATTGTGGAAATCGACTGACGGCGGCGACACTTGGACCGACGTTTCCAGAAATCAAGGGATGCCAAAAACTGTGCTCGGAAAAATTTGTGTTGCGGCGTCTGGTGCACAAAGAGATCTTGTCTGGGCAATGGTGGAAGCAGAACCGGACGGCGGTCTTTATCGCTCCAACGACGGAGGCAAAACCTGGCGGCGTGTGAACGACGACCGCCGGCTCCGCCAGCGTTCATGGTACTACTCACATGTGTACGCCGACCCAAAGAGCTCCGAGACTGTTTACATCTTGAACACAGCATTCTTCCGCTCCAACGATGGCGGAAGATCGCTCACACGCATTTTCACGCCGCACGGAGACAGTCACGACCTCTGGATCGACCCAAACAACCCACAACGGATGATCGAAGGAAACGACGGGAGTGCGAACATCTCGTACAACGGAGGACGGACGTGGACAGATCAGGACGTCGCCACGGCTCAGTTTTATCATGTCCTCGTTGACAACCAGTTTCCGTACTACGTGTATGGAGACCAACAGGATAACAGTACGGTCGCCATCGCAAGCAGAGCGGCCGGCGGCGGAATCGACAGGCCAGACTGGTGGTCTGTGGGCGGCGGCGAAAGCGGCTACATCGCCGTTCACCCTGAGAAGCCTTACATTGTCTATGCTGGAAATTACGGCGGGCTCCTCACAAGATACGACCACAGGACACGTCAGGCCGAGCCAATCAATGTATGGCCGGAAAACCCCATGGGCGGAGGCGCGGAATCTATGAAGTACAGGTTCCAATGGACCTTCCCGATTGTGATTTCTCCGCACGACCCGAATGTTTTATACGCCACCGGCAATCACGTTTTCAAAACTACCAACGAGGGAAAAAGCTGGGAAATGGTCAGCCCCGACCTGACGCGCAACGATAAGAGTAAACAGGGACCTTCGGGCGGACCGATTACGAAAGACAACACCGGAGTCGAATATTATTGCACTATCTTCACGTTTGCGGAATCCTCGGTCCAGAAGGGCGTTTTGTGGGCAGGCTCCGACGACGGGCTCATTCATGTATCGACCGATGCCGGCGCAAATTGGAAAAATGTGACACCGAAGGACCTTCAGGATTGGTCGCGCATCAGTTTGATTGACCCTTCTCCTCATGACGCAGGGAGTGCCTACCTGGCAGTCAAGCGTTATCAAATGGACGACTTCAAACCGTACATGTACAAGACAACAGACTTCGGGAAGACCTGGAAAAAGATTGTTCGAGGTGTACCGGATTATGAATTTGTCCATGCTGTGCGTGAAGACCCCAACAAAAAGGGGATGCTCTACGCCGGTACTGAGCGGGGCGTGTGGGTTTCATTTGACGACGGAGAAAATTGGCAGCCTCTACAAATGAACCTTCCGGTCGTCCCGATTCACGACCTGATGGTGCAGGCGCGCGAAAAAGATCTTGTTGTCGCCACACACGGCCGTTCATTTTGGATTCTCGATGATTTGACGCCGCTGTATCAATTAAATGACGCTGTCGCCAAATCCAGGATGTTCTTGTACCAGCCGCGCCATGTGTATCGTATGCGCAGCGGCGGTTTTGGCGGCGGAGCTGGCGCAAGCGCACGGCCTACGGGTAGAAACCCGTCCAACGGCGCCGTCGTTTACTATTATTTCAAGGACCCGCCGAAAGATGAGGTGAAACTGGATTTTCTCGACGGAAACGGGAAACTTATGAAGTCTTTCTCCAGCAAGCAGGACCGACAGGAGGGCACACAACAACCTCCGGAAACTCCTTTCGGCCCGGGAGCCGGACAACAACGTGTTTCCACCGATTCCGGGATGAACAGGTTTGTGTGGGACCTCCGCGTTACTGATGCAACTGCGGTCCCGGGAGCAATCTTCTGGGCGGGAAATATTCGGGGCCCCGTCGTGGCTCCCGGCAGCTACACAGTCCGGCTTGCCGTTGGAAAGGATACACTCCGGCAAACTTTCGAGCTCAAAAAAGACCCGCGGCTCGAGACGACACAGGAGGAATTTGCAGAACAATTCAGCCTTGCGATGAAAATCAAGGACAAACTGTCCGCTGCGCATGAGGCCATAAACACTATTCGCGAGATTAAGAAACAGGCTGAGGAATTGACGAAGAAATCAGCAAATCATCCATCGAAGAATACCGTAGCCGACGCAGCAAAGAAACTTGGTGAAAAACTTTCAGCCGTCGAGGAGGAGCTTATTCAGGTCAAGATCAAAAGCAATCAAGACGCCCTGAATTATCCGATCAAGCTGAACAATAAGCTCGCTGCACTCGCTGGAAATGTCGGAAGTGCTGACACAAAGCCGACCAGGCAGCAGCTCGAAGTCTTCGCCGACCTGTCGGCCAGAACGGATGTTCAGCTGACAAAGCTCAAAGATATCCTGGCAACTGAAGTTCCGGCTTTCAATAAGCTCATCAAGGAACAGGACATCCCTGCGGTTATTTTGAAATCGGAACAGAGGGGACGATGAGGCCCTTTTTTATGTATGGAGGATAAATAAAAAAAAGGGGGGGTCTGACAGAATCATCACGCCTCCATCATATGAATCTCGAAGACTTGCGGGGGGTCGGACCCTCCGGTGGTCTCAAAATCAATATTTCCGTTGTCATCAGCGCGAAGAGAACGAAACAACTTTCCATTTTGTAAAACTTGATACTCCTTGCCTGCTGCAAGGTCAAGGATGCGATGGGCAATTCGCAAACCCGGTGAGGGACATCGCTCACTCCATCTCTTTCTTGTTCCGTTCTTTTCCCATACCTCGATTGCCAGATAGACAGGGGTTCTTTGGTTGATCTGCAGCACCATGGCGGGCCGCATTGAGTCCGCGCAAAAGTATTCCAGTTTTCCACCTTCCTCCTTCACGGCAAATGGCTTGGAAGAACGCAACGTAAAGCACTGCACCGATACTTCGCACCCATCGTTCAGCAAATGAATTGCGTACGATTGTCCACGCCAGATGTATTTTATGATTGTCCCTGCGAGGTCCTTTGTGATGTGAGGATCCAGAGAGAGGCGGTTGTGCTTTGGCTGAATTCCGCAGATGTTTCTGAAAAGACCGACAATCGTCAGACAATTGTTCGCCAGGATATCGTCTCCGAGCCCTTTTTGTGTTAATCTCGAGTACCTCTGGAACGCAAGACCGTCCTCACGGTACTTTGCGAGAAGACGGTCAATATACTTGACTGCAATCCTTGGGTCATGCGAGGCATATGCCCGCACACCCACCTCCCCCCAGGCTAAGAAGATGTCTCCGTTTTCATAATTCGGAAACGGGAACTGAAACTCCATCCCTTCTCCCGCGGCAAACGAGAACATGCAAAGTGGCCAGGCGAAAAGATTTTCCTTTTTCATTTCGGCTTCGATGCGGTCCAGAATTGCGGTGCGTCTTTCTTGAACGTCACAGATACCGTAAGCGATTGCCATGAAGTTCACGGGGATGACAAGATTGTTGCCATGGACGGAATTATCCTTGTCAAGCCAGTAGACATACCATCGATTCTCGCGATCCCAAAAACCCCCTTTGTTGGTCGACTTGTTGAACGTTTCCTTCAAACTCAAGGACAAATCACGATATGCGCTCGCACGAGGAGAATCTCCAAGGAGCTCTTCCACCTCGGACCAGCAGGTAAGGGCATAATATAACTTGGCGTTAACAAACGCGTTTCGGTGAGAAGCCCAGATGACATCAATCCAGTCGCTCCCCTTCCGTTGCATATGACTATCAGTCATCATCTCGACCAATCCGTCTCCGTCGGTGTCCCGTTTCAAAAGAAACCCAAGCGCGCGCTCACACGCTTCTTTCTGTCCGCGCACCCAGTCGATGTCGCCTGTGAGGTCAAACAATTCGGCGACATTCGTGACGTAATCGCAGTTGGAGTCGAGCAGGTAACCCCATTGAGCCTCGTAAAAGCCGAGGGCGTCGCATGTGCCCGGCATCGCGTCTTCGCATGTATAGGCCCACCGCGCTTTGACTCTCCCCTCCGGCCCAATTGCATGATCCTTGTAATAATCCAGCGTTTGTTTGTACGACTTCAGATACTCTTCTCCGTCAAGGGCAAGTCCAATCTGGGCAATGAATTGCTCGTGCAGGCAGACAGGGCCGAACGGTGTGCGCCAGCTGTTCGACCCGTGGAGATTCCGATCGATCACACCGACACGAGCGACTGTATTCATCAGCATAGCAATTGCCTTCTTGTCGAAATGCTTGATTGTCCCTCTGTCATACTCTGCGTTGTAATCGATGGCAGTCAATTCGTACTCGACGCTGACTTTTCCCGATACCGGCTGGCTGCTCCATGCATCTTCCCTGTCCGTCAAAAATCTTCGCCGATGAAACTCAGGATCATAGCGGGGGGCAAGCTCGGTGTGAGTGACGGCAAAACTGCAGCACATTTGATCTCCGGGTAACCGCGTGAACCTCACCGCGACATGCTGCCCTTGTTGAGCGCGGGCCACAATTCGCAGACTCGACCCGATGTCTGCATCCCAGAAAGTCACGGAGTTCGTGTGGACAGCATAGGTCGCGTGTACCGAATCAAAGAGTTTAAACCACGCTACGCCTCCTGTACCAAGGATTGCCGCGGTCCAGGTCGAGATGGAAGGAAAAGTCCAGTGAGGAAGCAAAACCTCGTCAGCTATTGCTTCCCCGCGGTAGGTCCGCTCGATGCTCCACCGTATAGACTCTTCGACACCCGTGAAATTCCACCTTTCTTCAACCTCAAAGTTCTCGTTGCCGTATCGTATACCTGAAATCGTCAGATTATCCTTCCCGACCGAGACAACAGAATCTCCAAAACTGTCGACAGACGTAAGCCGATTGCCACTTATGTCAACTCCCGTGAAAACATTTTCTGATTCAGCCAGAACCTGCTTGCCTTGGACGATGAGCTGATCGACAACACACTTGCCTCCGTAAGTAACCCCGAGGACAAGGTTGCCCTTCTGCGCTCTCAAAACGATTTGCTTGTGGAGCGCGTCATGGTCAACGAGCATGTGCTTCCCAGTTCATTATCTGATGAGGTAGGTCTGCTGAAAAACACCGAAATGCAAATTCAACGTCCTCAGAATGATTGTCAGGATAAGATAAAAATTGTGTTGGAATGGATCAAAACTCTTATGTGAGGATGGTATTTCTTTCCAAAGTTCAATATCATTGACTCGTACGAATCCGCACAAACAGACCTGAAAGCAAGTAAACCGCCTTTTCCCGCGATGGAACCTTCGACAAAATCGATTTGCCTATCAAGGATAATGCGTTCTGTTCTTATCTTTACAACGGTTTTTTCGTTGGATGTCCTCTATGCCCAGCTCTCGCTCAATCCCCGCTCGCGTCTATCCGATTCCATCTATGTTGGGCAGGCGATCAAGTCCATTACAGATTCAGGCTTGTTTCTCGCCATGAACCTCTCTGCAAAACCTCTCCGGATTATGAAATCCGCTGTCTCGGGCGGGGACTCTCCGGCGGCATACGAGGCATGGGCACAATATTGGGACTCGAAGCAGAAGCCGAAATATATCACTCAGAATTATCACATGTTGATCGATACCGACATGCTGATGGACTATGACGGCCTTCGTACATACGTACGACAATATCCTGAAGAACGCGATACGATTTTACGTCGCGCAGCAATGCTGCTGGATCACAAGATCCCCGCATGGGGAGACGTCGTGCTGGAGTTTGGACCGTCAATCGATTTTAACCGCAACGTGGGGCAATCGGGAAAATACGGGTTTCACTATTGGATCTGGTCCCGTCCGCTGAATGCGGCCGCTGTGATAACCGGAGACGAGCGGTATGCCTCGGCGTTTGATGACATGTTCCAGCAATGGTATGACCAGCGGAACAACATCGACCGCAGTATCCCCGATTTTGACGTTGTCTACTATGAGCTCGGCCTCGGTGTCCGGAATCGGATCTTCATTGAGTATTATGCGATTCCATATTCACGAAGGAACTGGAGGACGCATGAGAAAATGTTGAAAACGATGCTCGGCGCGGCTCGGTGGCTCTACGAGCTGCAGCTGTGGGAAGGGTATCGATCCGGGAACTGGCAGATTCACGGTTCGTATATGTTGACGCAAATCGCACTCACTTTCCCCGAATTTCACGAATCGAAGACCTGGCTTCAGCTTGGCCTCAAACGTTTGAAAGAACATCTTGAACAGGATTTTTTTGAAGATGGGGGACATTCGGAAAGAGCTCCCCGCAACTACACGCAAGCCACCTACGTTGCATATCGAAATCTGTATTACCTTCTAAAGGAACATCGTATCGAGAATCAGTTTGCGAATGAAATCCGGCGTCGAATGTCGAGGACGATCGACTGGTGGATCACCATGCTCACTCCGACCGGGGAAGTTCCCGCCATCAACGACAGCCACCGTGGACTTTTTCCGGTTTTTCTGTTGCAGGACGCAGCAACTTTCTACCGAAAGCCGGAAGTGTATGGAGTGCTGAAGGGATTGTTCGGGCTTTCCGTTCCCGTCGCTCAGCCCATCTTGCCGGCTTTTACGTCCCGCAACATGGCGGCTTCCGGATTCGCTGTGATGCGTACAGACTGGAGTCGTGATGCTCTCACGATGACCGTCAATTACGGAAAGTGGAACGGTTCTCATACACACCACGACATGCTCGATTTTGAGGTTTACGCTAATGGACGCGCGCTCGCTATCGATGCGGGGATAGGATTGACGTACGACGACCCGCTGTACATTCCGTGGTACAAATCCTCCAAAGCACATAATATGGTTGTGCTTAACGACCTGAACATTGAACGCGAACAGACAATCGGAAAAGAGATGACGTGGTACTCATCAGGGACAATTGATTATCTCGGCGGGGAACATGACGGTTACCACTTTAAAGGGGTGCAGCATAGGAGAAATATTGTTTTCGTGAAGCCCTCGTATTGGGTCATCTACGACAGACTCACAAGCCGGAACAGCGGCGACACACTGAGCTGGTATCTCCACACGCCGCTTCATCTTGCGAAAACGAAGAATGGCTTCTCCACGAACGAAACTCCCGGCTTCAAGCTCCTTGTCTTGCCGACGAACCTTCAGGTTCGCGAAGGAGAAGGAATGGCAGCCAGCACCAATGACGGAGTTCCTGGCCGCACGCAGAAGATTCCCTGGATTGCTTTCGACCAGATTTCTGATTCGGGTCGGCCGTCGGAATTCATGGTCGTCCTTATTCCGTTCAGAGAAAATGAACCCGATATCACGGTGAGCTCACGCGGCCCCGGTCATGTGACCATCACAAGAGATGCTCTTATCAATGAGGTAAGGTTCAATGCACACCATCCACAAGGCAGCTCCCCCGCGACAGATGCGGAGTTTTTCATGAGTCAGACTGACCAACACGGCCAAAGACGGTTCTGGATCGTCAATGAAACCTTCTTGAAGGAAAGCGGCGGAGTTATATGGAAATCTTCTTCAAAAAGTTCAACTGAGGGTGAAATACGTGGGCGATAAACTGTTCGATCAGTTGCGGGTCTCGCCCGATTTTTCGGCCTTCGCGACCTCGTCAGTTTTCAAAGTCCACTCAGAGTATTTGAGCTCGAGGGTGTGCTTTACCTCGTTGTACTTCTGCGTAACGGCTTTGGCCTCCTCGCCCCGTTTGTACAGCTCCGGGTCAGCCAGCGACGTCTCAAGGTTTTCTTTCGCCGATTCCAGTGTCCGGATCTCTTCCTCCAGTGCTTCCACTTGCCTTTTGAGCGGCTGAATTCCCTGTTTGTGTTCCTTCCGACTGTTCGCCCCGCGTCGCCGTTCTTCTTTCGACGAAAGCCGTTGACCCGTCTCGCGCCCTGCGGCTTTTCGAGGAACCGCTGCAGGTATCGCGCTTTGTCCTGTATTTTCCTCGCTTTTCTTCCTGAGATAATCCTTCAGAGAGCCGAGGTACGTTTTGATTTCGCCTTGCCTGAATTCCAGCACCTTATTCACGATTGGTTCAAGAAACGCTCTGTCGTGAGAAACGATGAGGTACGTTCCCTCAAAGTGTTGCAGCGCGGATTGCAGGACCTTTTTCGAACGCATGTCGAGATGGTTTGTCGGCTCGTCCATGATGAGGAAGTTCGCCGGCTGTAAAAGCATCCTGGCAAGCGCCACGCGGCTTTTTTCCCCGCCGGAGAGCATGGAAATTTTCTTGAAGACATCATCGCCGTGAAAAAGAAATGATCCGAGGATTGCGCGCAATCTCTTACGGACGTCCCCTGTCGCCACCTCGTCAAGAACCTCTATAACTTCTCTCGATGCATCGAGTTCTTCTGCCTGGTCCTGGGCAAAGTACGAAGCTGTTACGTTGTGGCCGACGATCCGTTGCCCCTTGTCGAATGGTTCAGCGCCGGCGACAATCCGCGAAAACGTCGATTTCCCCGCCCCGTTGACTCCGACAATCGCGACCCTATCTCCACGTTCGATTTTGTACTGCATACCGGTAAAAACCTTGTTTTCGCCGTAGCTCTTCGATATGTCCTTCAGCTCGAGAACAACACGCCCACTCGCCGCCGGCTGCGGAAATCGAAAACGGATTTGTTCCTCTTCGTTGTCAACCTCGATGATCTCGATTTTGTCAAGTTGTTTGACCCTGCTTTGCACCTGACGGGCCTTCGACGCTTTGTAGCGAAAGCGGTCGATGAACTCCTGGGTTTGCTTG
>JACPSI010000095.1 GCA_016193365.1 Ignavibacteriales bacterium | reverse complement strand
TTTGTGGAATCGTATAACTCTGTTGCCCTTTTCCAGCCTCAAAAAAGAGTGAGTCCTGTTTACAAGAAGATTGTCTTGGTCCCCTTCGCTGAACGAATTCCGTATGCAGAAGCTCTGAAATTCCTCATCGAGCCACTGAAATGGAATGTCGGAATCAGCAGCTGGGGAAAAGGGGAGGACACGATTGTGTATTCGATGACCACCCGCGATGGAAATCAGGTTTCATTTTCAGGCATGATCTGTTACGAATCGGTATATCCCAATTTCGTCCGGGGGTTTGTGCAAAAGGGAGCCGAGTTCCTCGTTGTCGTCACAAACGACAGTTGGTGGGGAAATACCTCGGGAACGTACCAGCATGCGGCGTACGCATCGCTGCGCGCAATCGAAAATCGGCGTTGGGTTGTGCAATGCGCCAACGGCGGGATTTCGGAATTCGTGGACCCCTTCGGGACCGTGTACTCTCCTACCACAATGTATACACAGGCACAGTTGGTCAGCCACATCGAACCAAGGCAGGATCGCACTTTTTACACTCTGCACGGAGACGTCTTCGCTCAAGCGTGTTTGTTTTGCTCCGTTGCATTCGTTATTTTAGCTTTTGTTCAGAAAATGAAAAAATCAGAGTTGGATGAGCGATAACGAATTCATTGACCTGAGGAGCGACACTGTGACAAAGCCGTCTCCTGCTATGCGCGAAGCCATGGCTTCCGCAGAAGTTGGCGACGATGTGTTCGGGGAAGATCCGACTGTCAATCAATTGCAGGAACGTGTGGCTGAACTGCTCGGCAAGGAGGCAGCATTGTTTGTTCCTTCGGGAGTCATGGCGAACCAGCTTGCGGTGAAAACGCAGACTCAGCCTGGCGATGAAATCATTGTGGAAGAGGGCTCGCATATTTTTAATTACGAGACCGCGGCGCCCGCCATGATTTCGAATGTTCAAATCCGAACCTTGCAAGGACAAAGAGGTGTTCTGACCGCGGAACAAATCGGCTCTGCCGTCAGGTCCAAAGATTATCATCAGCCAAGAACGTCACTGGTCTGTCTGGAGAACACGCACAATCGAGCCGGCGGTACCATCTATCCATTGGAGGAAATACAACGGATTCGAGATTTCTCAAAGAGCAGGGGAATCAACATGCACCTTGATGGAGCCCGCATTTGGAATGCCTGGATTGCCAGTGGAACCCATCCAAAGGATATCGCCAGGTACTTTGACACCGTATCAGTCTGTTTTTCAAAAGGGCTTGGCGCACCCGTCGGGTCTGCGGTTGCGGGAACAAAAGAAACGGTGGAGAAAGCAAGGAAGTTTCGAAAAGTTCTCGGAGGAGGCATGCGCCAGGTGGGAGTTCTCGCTGCAGCGGCTTTGTACGCTCTGGACAACAATATTCAGAGACTGGCCGAAGACCACGACAAAGCTCAATTGTTTGCTCAAAAAGTTGGTTCCGTACGCGGCTTTACTATTGACCTGCCATCTGTTCAAACGAACATCGTCATTATCGATATTGCGAACACCGGGAGAACCACGACCGATATTCTCTCCTTGCTACGTTCAAAGAAAGTCTTGCTGACGGAAATGACGAGCTCGAAAATCAGGGCAGTGATGCATCTGGATGTTACGAAAGAACAGGTGACGACAGCGGCACAAACTATCGTTACTTCTTTCTCTCATGTCGCGTAAGGCAAATGAGTTGCGGAGCGAGGTTAATACCAACGCGAATACGGCTCTTGACCGGAGCGTACGCAGGGCATGGGTGAAGCTATCAGTAGACCTCACCCCGCGAGATAGACACATGGAGATTTACCCTCTCCTAAACCTTTAGATATTGCAATGGGAGGAGAGGGCGTCTCGGATTTTGGCATATGGCGACTTGTCGGAGAGCAAACTTCGATTCTCTTCTCGAGTCGTATTTCAAACCCAAGATGCCCTCTCCTTAACGGAAGCTTTTCAAATGGTCACGACAGGGTACGAGTTAAGACGTCCACATCGCTGGGTGAGGTGGAAAACCTGGAATTTCCTCCGCCCTCAGCCGAACATTCGTTCTGGTATTGCTCATCTCACTTTCGCGACGCGGTCTCCAGGTAAGAAGCGCTGCCCATTGAAGCATTCGTAACAGAACACTATGACATCTTTTGAAGAATTCAAGAGACTTTGCGCACGAGGCAATGTCATCCCGATCTTTGACACTCTTCTCGCAGACACAGAAACTCCAGTTTCGGTGTATCTGCGCTTAAAGGACGAATCGCCATACTCTTTTCTTCTCGAGAGCATCGAGGGCGGAGAGAAGCTTGCGAGATACTCGTTCCTGGGGTTCGACCCTTTCATGGTTTTTGAAATCCGGGGAAAGTCGTTCCGGATCACTCCACGCCACGATGACGTCCACGTAGCGCCGAAGCTTGTCAAAGGCATCGACCATCCTCTTGATGCTTTGAAGAAGATCTTTTCGCATTTCAAAACAGTGAGCGCTCCAGGCCTTCCCCGTCTTTCCGGCGGTGCCGTGGGTTACTTCGCCTATGAATCAATTCAACTTCTCGAAGATGTTCCAGTCCACACAGACAACGATCTCGATGTTCCGGATGCGCTCCTCATGTTTTGTGACACAGTCGTTATCTTCGATAATGTAACGCTTCGTTTATTCCTGGTCTCAAACGCTTACATTCCATCTCCTGATATGGCGGAATCGGAGTTGCGGAGTGAGTACGCAAAAGCGGTCGCTGAAATTGAGAGAATCAAAAAGATGCTCAATAAGAATGCTGTTGCCAGCGTATCCCGGCAGAAACTGAACGGCTCGATTGTCCACGAATTTCCGAAAGAGAGGTTCTGTGATGCGGTGAAAAGTGTTCAACGCTACATCGTCGAAGGGGATATTTTTCAAGCAGTGATTTCGCAGCGGTTAAAACGGGCTGCGGGGATTCCACCGTTTGACATCTACCGCGAACTTCGTCTGATCAATCCATCGCCGTATATGTATTTTCTGAACATGGACGGATTCTGTGTCATCGGTGCATCGCCAGAGATGCTTGTGCGTGTCGACCAGGGAACTGTCGAAACGCGGCCGATTGCAGGCACGCGGCGGCGAGGCAAGTCCGCCGAGGAAGATCATCAGCTTGAAATCGAACTGCTCGGCGATGCCAAAGAACGGGCTGAACATCTCATGCTTGTTGACCTGGGCAGAAATGACCTCGGACGAATATGCGAGTTTGGGAGTGTTAGGGTTACACAACTCATGGGAATCGAGAGATACTCGCATGTGATGCACATAGTTTCGAGCATCGTCGGCAACCTGCGCGACGGCCTTTCTGCGCTCGATGCTTTGTACTCATGTTTTCCGGCGGGGACACTCACGGGTGCACCAAAAATTCGGGCAATGGAGATCATCTATGAGCTGGAGCCTTCGAAGCGGGGCATTTATGGCGGCGCAATTGGGTATATCGATTTCACAGGAAATCTCGATTCCTGTATTGCCATCAGAACAATTGTTGCAAAAGAAGGGATGTTGTACTTTCAGGCGGGAGCCGGGATTGTTTATGACTCGAAACCCGAACGTGAATACGAGGAAACGATGGAAAAACTCAGGGGCAATTTAAAGGCTGTGGAAATGTTAGGATTGTGATGTGAGTAAGGGAGGGAAAAAGCCAGCTTAAGTTATTTTCAAAGAACCTGCTTTTTTCCCTCCTTCGACAAAGGAGGGGCCCAGCTTCGTCTTTGCTGGGGAGATCGAGACGAAAAACTGACAATCTTCTTTTTGGGTCCATGATTCTCATCGTCCATTACGCTTCCTTCACCTACATGAAGGAAAAAAAATGAACATTCTCTATGACAAGGCTTTTAGGAACGTTCGGTTAATGGAGAAAAGGAACAACGCAGGTTAATGCATTTCGCCTGACGGCGAGTCCATTTTCTTTTAGAAAGAAAATGGACGAAAAGAAATATGTCGAAATCAGAACACACAGTTAGACTCCAGCCCGCGCGCCCTAAATCTCGGTGCATTCGAGTGAGGAGGATTCTCAAGGTGATTGGGAATTTCGCACCTCGATTAACGTCCCGCGGATTATGCACTTCCCGCAAACCCAGCTGATTTCGACAGTCCGCCAAACCGGACGATTCATTGCTTGTGAACGGTCGTTCGGGGCTCTGAAATATTCGGGCGGGCGGGGAGTCCCACAGCCCTGCCTGAATGAAACAACATCGTTCTTCGGCACGCAGGCTTTGCGGCTACTGGGAGTCGACTTTTTGGAGAGCTTCCGTCCGGCGCGTAGTCGTCAGGAGAAAAAACTGAACGTTTTGTTACCATGATTCTCATAATCGATAATTACGATTCATTCACCTACAACCTTGTTCAATATCTGGGTGAACTTGGCGCTGAGCAAGAAGTGGTTCGAAACGATGCCGTGACGGTTGACGAAATCTCTAGAATGAAGCCCGATGCCATCGTTATTTCTCCTGGGCCTTGCACACCCACGGAGGCAGGGATTTCCGTGGAGGTTGTGCAAAAACTGCACAAAAACATCCCTCTCCTTGGTGTTTGCCTCGGCCACCAGGCCATCGGGGCGGCTTTCGGCGGAAGAGTTGTGAAGGCAAACAAGATATTCCACGGCAAAACCTCGGAAATCCTCCATGATGGAAAGAACGTTTTCAAGAAAATCCCTTCGCCTTTCACGGCCACACGGTATCATTCTCTCGTTGTTGAAAGAGATTCGTTGCCAAAAGAACTTGTGCTGACAGCCTGGACTGAAGACGGCACGGTGATGGGACTTAGACACAGGAAGTATCCGGTGTACGGCGTTCAGTTTCATCCCGAGTCGATTGCAACAAAGCACGGGAAACAGATTCTCAAGAATTTCTTGAGTTTAACGTAAGGAGTCACATGGAAGAACAAAATGACCGGTCCTTGTACGACGAGCGTCAAGACCTGCAATTGCGGCAGCTGCTCGGAGCTCAGGATGACCTCTGGCGGTTGTTCCGGATCATGGCAGAATTTGTCGAAGGGTTCTCAACGATGTCGAAGCACCAGAATCTTGTTTCGGTTTTCGGGTCGGCGCGTACGAAGCCCGGAACGCCACATTATGAAATGGCCGTCCAGGTGGCGAAGGAACTGGTAAAGCGAGGATTTAATGTGCTCACAGGGGGCGGGCCCGGCATCATGGAAGCCGGGAACAAAGGTGCGAAAGAACAGGGAGGAGGTTCAATCGGGGTCGCAATCGAACTGCCGTTTGAAGAAGCGATGAATCAATATGTCGACAAAAAGAAGTCGGTCACCTTCCGACATTTTTTTGTTCGAAAAGTCATGTTTGTCAAGTATGCGCACGGCTTTGTGGTCCTTCCCGGTGGCTTTGGAACGCTTGATGAGTTTTTTGAGGCCATTACGCTCATCCAGACTAATAAAACGCGATCGTTTCCCCTAGTGTTGATGGGGAAAGACTATTGGCAGGGTCTTGTGGATTGGATGAACAATACGATGCTTATAACCGGAATGATTTCGCCAAAAGATGTGGGGCTTTTTCGCCTCACAGACGATCCGGTGGAGGCCGCAGAGATTGTGTCGGAATTCTACAAAAAACAACATGTCGTGACGAATTTTTGACGTAATCTAAATATGACAAACTGGGTTTGCCGATAATACGGCTTGCTTCTTCAGCCTCTAATATCTATATTATATATGTGTTTCGTAGATAGCCCGCTGTAACGGGCTATTTTTTTTGAAGTATGTCATTCAGCCAAATTAAGGAAAAAGTCGAAGGGTTTCTCCTGCCGATCCTGGAGGCGAAAAACGCGTTCCTGGTGGATATTCAAGTCCGGGGTGAGCGCGGCACGAAACTCATTCAGGCTTTTGTAGATACCGACGACGGTATAACGATCGAGCAGTGTGCGGAAATCAGCAGAGAACTCAACAGGGCCATCAGCCTGGGAGAGACTGCCGGAGCGGCGTTTCAGCTGGAAATCTCGTCGCCCGGAATCGATAAACCGTTGAAACTTCTGAGACAATACCGCAAAAACATTGGCAGAAAATATAAGGTACGTTATCAGAAAGACAGTGAGTCGCAATCGCTGACGGGTACCCTGACGGCCGTGGCGGGAGAGAAGATCACGTTCTCTCCGGTGACGGGCGAGTCGCTGACCCTTGAAATCTCACAAATCATCGAATCGAAAGAAGAGCTACCATGGTAGCGATGTTGGAGGACCGAAATGAATCATGAAATAGTCGAATCATTTGCTCAAATGGTTCGTGAAAAAGGGATTGACAAAGATATCCTTGTCGGAATTGTCGAAGACATTTTCGGCATGATGGTGAAGAAAAAATACGGCCTTGAAACAAAATATGATGTCGTTGTCAACATGGACAAGGGTGATATCGAAATCTACCTGGAAAAGGAAGTTGTCGAAAACGTTCTCGACCCGTCAACACAGATTGACCTGAAAGAAGCCCGTAAAAAGAGCGGTGAAGACATCGACGTCGGCGAGGAGTTTGTCGAAATAGTACCGCTGGAGTCTTTTGGAAGGCGTTTGGTGATCAGCGCAAAGCAGAATCTGAACCAGAGAATCAAAGAAATTGAGCGTGAAGCGATTTATAATGAATATTCCGGCTCCACCGGTGAAATCGTTGTTGGCGAGATTTATCAGATCCGGAAGGGTAAGGGAGAAATTCTCGTCCTGCACAACAAGAATGAACTCATCCTCCCCCGAAGCGAACAAATTTACAAAGAACGGTACAAAAAAGGCGATACAATCAGGGCGATCGTAAAGGAAGTCCGCAAAGGCGCAGGCAATCCTGTGGTCATTATTTCACGTACCGACCCTCAGTTCCTCATGCGCCTGTTTGAAGTCGAAATCCCTGAAATTTATGACGGCATTATTGAGATCAAACGTATCGCACGCGAGCCGGGCGACCGTGCAAAGGTTGCAGTTGTTTCTCATGACGACCGTATCGACGCTGTGGGCGCATGTGTGGGAATGAAAGGTGTTCGCATCCATGCGATTGTCAGAGAGTTGAACAACGAGAACATCGACGTCATCAATTTCACTGAGGATCCGAACGTATTTATCACACGTGCTCTTGCGCCGGCGAAGTTGAAAGAGTTACAGGTTGATGCGGAAAACAAGAAGGCTACAGTTCTCGTCGCTAATGACCAGGTTTCACTTGCAATCGGGAAAAACGGCCAGAATGTCCGGTTAGCGTCAAAACTCTCCGGCTTCGAAATCCAGGTTCTGAAAGAAGGCGGTGAAGACGAGTATGACATGGATCTTTCAGAATTCCGCGAGGAGCTGGGAGAGCTTTTATTCCACAAATTCTTCGATGAGGGTTATGAGACCGTGCGTGATGTTCTTCAAGCGAAGCCGGAGTTGCTTGTTGAAACATTTGGATTGGAACGCGAAAAAATCGACGAAATAGTCGCCATGCTGAAAAAGGGGCTTGAAGAGGCAGAAATCGAAGATGAAGATGACAGCACAAGCGTACCCTCTGTTCAGGCTGCTAAAGCAAGCGAGCAACCGGCGGAACAGGCTCCTTCCGATAACGGCGCGCAGGAAACGTCGGGCGCAGAGCCTGAAGAGAAAAGCAAAGAAGGACCATCGAGCGAATAAGCGCCCCGAGAACAGAAAAGTCATCCTATGGCCGAAGCAGCAAAAAAGACAAAGATCTACAAACTCGCGACCGAACTGAACCTGTCGAGCGACACGATCATTGAATTCTTGAAAAAGAAGGGCTATGAAGTCAAGAACCATATGAGCGTCGTGACGGAAGATATGATGCATGCGATCACGGGTCATTTTAAAAAGGAAAAGGACGTTGCCGAACGTCACCATAAGAAGGTTCAGGAGTTCCGGACGACGCGCAAAAAGGAGCCGACGGAAAAAACCGACAAAAAGCCGGCTCGCAAAGAAGAAGAAATTGCTGTTCCCGCAAAAGTCGCAGAGGTCATCGAGGAGCATCGTCCTGTCGTTGTAGAAGCGAAAGTTGCGCCAGCTGTTGTTGAAGCTCCACCCATTCCGCAAGAACCAAAAGAAGTGGAAGTTGAAGCGCCGGCAGTGGAGATTGTCGAAGAGCCCTCCCAAGCAAAAGCTCCAGTAAAGAAGAAAGAAGGCGTCGCATCTCCGTTGGAGAAACTCGTCGCGCGACCCCAGCGGGGGTTGAAAATCAAGGGGAAGATCGAGATTGCTCCGCCGGCAACTCAAACGCAGGCAGCTGAAGTAGAAGAGGAAAAGAAAAAGAAAAAGAAGAAAAAGAAGATTCGCGAGGATGTCAAACAGGTCAAAGTGCCGGTTGAAGTTGAAGACGAGGAAGTAAAGGCTCGGAAACGGAAAAAGGTACGACGTGCGGAAGTCAATGAGGTCGAGGTAGAAAAAGCAATTCGCGAAACGCTCGCCGGTATCGAGGATCCACAGGCGGCCTCACGTGCAAGCTTCCGGAAAAAGAAGAAGGAGAAGCGCGAAGAAGAACAGCAGCGGCTGCTCGAAGAGATCGAACGCGATAAAACGCGGGTGAAAGTCACTGAGTTTGTCACTGTCGGAGAGCTGGCGGACGAGTTCGCATCAGACGTGCTGGAGGATACCGAAGACGAAAGCGAATCGCTAAAGCCCCGTCCACCCGTCGTGACGATTATGGGACATGTCGACCACGGGAAAACCTCGCTGTTGGATTATATCCGCAGTGCCAACGTTGTTGCAGGCGAGGCTGGAGGGATCACACAGCATATCGGTGCATACGAATTGACACTGCCAAACGGCAGGCAAATTACATTTCTTGACACGCCTGGCCACGAAGCCTTCACGGCAATGCGAGCACGTGGCGCAAAGGTGACGGACATCGTCGTTCTGGTTGTCGCCGCAGACGACAGCGTGATGCCTCAGACGGTCGAGGCCATCAGCCACGCACAAGCCGCAAATGTCCCGATGGTTGTTGCAATTAATAAAACCGACAAGCCTGAATCCAACCCCGAGCGCATAAAGCAACAGCTGGCAGAAAAAGGCCTGCTTGTGGAAGAATACGGCGGAAAGAACCAGTCCGTCGAGCTTTCGGCAAGGACGGGAAAAAATGTTGATCAGTTGTTAGAGAAAATTCTCCTCGAAGCGGAAATTCTCGATTTCAAAGCCAACCCTGGTCGGCTGGCGCGTGGAGTAGTCATTGAGGCTGAACTCGATAAGGGTAAGGGAATTATTGCTACAGTGCTTGTGCAAAAGGGCTCGCTGCGGATTGGAGATTCATTTATTTGCGGTATTTGGAGCGGGAGAGTGCGGGCAATGTTTGATGAGCGTGGCCGGCGGGTTGAAGTCGCCAAACCGTCTCAACCAGCACAGGTCATTGGTTTTGACGGCATTCCGCAGGCAGGCGATGATTTTGTGGTCCTTACCGACGAACGTCAAACCCGCGAGATCAGCCTCCGCAGGCAACAACTCAAGCGTGAACAGGATTTCAGGCAGAGCCGCCGCATCACGCTGGACGACATTTCAAAGCAAATTAAGGAAGGCCAGGTCCGGGATCTCCCCGTCATTGTCAAGGGGGATGTCGACGGTTCTGTTGAGGCGTTGGCAGATTCTCTGCTGCGGCTTTCTACGAAAGAAGTCAACATCCACGTTATTCACAAAGGCGTTGGAGGGATTTCTGAATCTGACGTCCTGCTTGCAGCAGCTTCGCAGGCAGTGATTGTTGGATTCCATGTGAGGCCAAATCTGAATGCTCGCAGATTGGCAGAGCACGAGAGCGTCGACATACGACTGTATAACATCATTTACGATGCGATTAACGACGTCAAAAATGCCCTGGAGGGTATGCTTGCGCCTACAGTTTCCGAAGAAGTGACGGCTACAGTGGAAGTACGTGAGATCTTCAAGATCTCGAAGGTAGGAACGATTGCCGGATGCATTGTGAAAGACGGCACCATTGTCCGTAACAACAAAGTTCGCCTCGTGCGTGAGGGTGTTGTCGTGTTTGACGGAGGAATTGCTTCGCTGAAACGGTTTAAAGAGGATGTTCGTGAAGTGGAACAGGGCTTTGAATGCGGCATGGGACTCGAGAATTTCAACGACGTTAAAGTCGCGGACATTATCGAGGCATACAAGATCGTTGAAACGAAACGGAAGCTGGAGTCATAAGAATGTCGGTCCGAACGGAGAAGGTAGCCTCGATCATCAGGGAGGAGGTTAGCATTATTTTCCAGAGGAATTTTCCGATGGAAGAGTACGGGTTTATGACCGTGACAGAGGTGCGGATGACCCCTGATCTGAAAACGGCCAAGCTTTATGTCAGTGTTTTCGGCGATGCCGCCAGGAAGCAAAAAAGCCTTGCACTGCTTGAGGCTCAGAAAAGTTTTATTCGCTCGACCCTTGGACACAATATCCATATCAAATTCACGCCGACTCTTGTTTTTTACCTTGATGAAACCATCGATCGCGCGATGAACCTCGAGACGATCTTCAAGAAGATCCATAAGGATGAGGAAGCACGCTCACACCCCAAAGATAATGATGCCGATGCAGCATAAAGAGAACTGGGATTTCAACGGCGCCGGGGAGTTGTTGCTGGTGGATAAACCGTTGGAGTGGACCTCGATGGATGTTGTAAAGAAGGTGAGGTCGTTGTTTCATGTGAAGACTGCCGGTCATGCTGGAACGCTTGACCCGAAAGCGAGTGGTTTGTTAATCCTCTGTACCGGCCCTCTGACAAAAAGTATCGACAAGTTTGTGGGCCTGGACAAGGAGTATGAGGGGACCCTCCAGTTGGGAATCCGGACGCCGAGCTTTGATTCGGAAACAGAAGTGACGGAAGAGAGAGATTTTTTGGATGTTACGGATGAGAAGATTCGAAGTGCAATGGCCGATTTTGTTGGGAAGCAAAGCCAGATTCCGCCGATGTACTCGGCGGCAAAATTCGGTGGCAAGCCTCTCTACAAATATGCGCGACGCGGTACGACGGTTGTGCGAGAACCTCGGAACATTGAAATCACAGATTTCACCGTGGTTCGCATCGACCTTCCGCGAGTAGAATTCCGGGTTGCCTGTTCAAAAGGAACCTACATTCGAAGCCTGGTCGACGACATTGGCCAGAAGTTAGGTTGCGGAGCCTGTCTCATGTCGTTGCGTCGCACGAGAATCGGAAATTATTACGTGGGAGACGCCTCTACCATCGAAGCGCTCGTCGCCCTGGCAGAGAAGGTTCGGCCCAAGCTGTTTTCGAGACATGAAACAAGCGTTCCGGCTTAGCGAGGTCGTACACGACAAGAACTCGGTTGTTACGGTGGGATCCTTTGACGGTTTTCACCGTGCGCACCAAAAAATCATCCGAGAAGTTGTCGAACGTGCCCGAAACAGGAAGGGACGCAGCGTGGTGATGACTTTCGAGCCTCACCCGCAGGAGGTCATCGGTAAAAGAAAAGAGCCGGTTCAGCTTCTCAGCACGATCGAAGAACGTCAAAAACTCTTCAAGGAATTCGGCGTTGACGTGCTTGTTGTCCTCAGGTTTGATTATGAGTTTTCACAACAGTCGTTCAGGGAGTTTTATATCACCCACATCATAGAAGGAACCGGTGTCAGCGAGGTCGTTGAGGGTTATGACCACCATTTTGGTCGCGATCGCGAAGGAAACATTGAAGAGCTTGAGCGCTTGGGAAAAGAATTCGGGTTTTCCATTACAGTTTTGGATCCCGTCTATGCGGGCAAGGAAGTCGTGAGCAGCTCAGCGATTCGGCGCGCGCTTCTTGAAGGCCAGGTTGAACACGCGGCTGAGTTGATCGGCCGGCCTTATAACTTGGGCGGAACCGTCGTCCGCGGGGACGGCAGGGGAAAGGAACTGGGATATCCCACAGCGAATATCCGGCCGCACTCGCCGAAGAAGTTGATCCCGAAAAACGGAATCTATTTCGTCAACGTCGTTGGGGTTGGCGACGAACATTTCGGAATGACAAGCATCGGCGTTCGTCCCACGTTTCATTACGACGGGGCACGGGTCGTTGAAGTGAATATCCTGGATTTTGAGGGTGATCTGTATAATCAGGAGATAGAAATTCATTTTCTTCGCAGGCTGAGGGACGAACAGAAATTCGATTCCGCCGACGCCCTCATTCGTCAAATGGACAATGACAAAGAAGCGAGTGTAAGGCTGCAAAAGGAATTTCGACACTAACTGTTTGTTGCACTGGCAATTTCAAAAAGGAGTATTCATGCCAATCACGAAAGACCAAAAACTCGAGTTCATTAAAAAGTACGGAAAGAATCAGAACGACACGGGCAATCCGGAAGTACAAATAGCAATCCTGACAGCACATATCAATGTCCTTTCGCCGCACTTCGAACGCCACGGTAAAGACCATCATTCCCGGCTGGGATTGTTGAAGCTTGTCGGCAAGAGGCGCCGCCTGCTTGACCACCTGCAGCGTAAAGACATCGAGCGGTACCGAAAAATCATCCAGGAACTTGACATTAGAAAATAAACGTACGGATCGCGGGCAACATCGCCCGCAAGAAACTTTACAAGCGAAAGAAAACTTATGGCGGTAGTGACACGAAAGATCGAAATTAGCGGAAAGACACTCACCTTTGAAACAGGGCGCTTTGCCAAACAGGCAAACGGAGCGGTGATGGTTCAGTATGCAGATACGATGGTGTTGGCAACGGTTGTCGGGGCAACTGAGCCAGACGAGGAAAAGGACTTTTTCCCCTTGCAGGTTGAATACCGCGAGAAGATTTCTGCGGCCGGCAAAATACCGGGAGGATTCTTTAAGCGTGAAGGAAGGCCCACGGAAAAAGAAATCCTCTCCTCGCGTCTCATTGACCGTCCCATCCGACCGATGTTCCCGAAAGATTACAGAACTGAAACACAGATTCTTGTCACCGTGTACTCTTCGGATATGCAACATGACGGGGATGTGTTGGGTGCCTGCGCCGCTTCGGCTGCGTTAATGGTGTCAGACATCCCGTTCGATGGCCCTATCGCTGAGGTGCGCGTCGGCCGTGTTGACGGGAAATACATCATCAACCCCACGTACGCCGAACTCGAACAAAGCGACATGGACGTCACCGTCGCTGGCACAGCCGATTCGATTGTTATGGTGGAAGGCGAGGCGAGGGTGATATCCGAGAGCGATATGGTAGCAGCTCTCAAGGTCGGTCATGAGGCCATAGGTGCTCTGTGTGCCGTTCAACGGGAGTTGGCAGAAGCTCTGAAAATTCAAAAGCGCAAGGTCACCCCGCCTGAAATGTCCGCAGACCTTGTGGCCGAAGTGGAGAAAATGGCTGGAACACGCATGCAGGAATTGAGCCGGACAGTCCTTACGAAAGAACAGCGTTCAGAAGCAACAAAAAAGGTATACGACGACGTACAAACCGGATTAAAGGAGAAATACCCGGAGCAAGATAAAAAGATCGACAGTATTCTCCATGACCTCGAACAACAAGCCATGCGCTCCACGATTCTCAAGGATGGCAAACGCCTCGACGGGCGGGGGACGAAAGACATTCGGCCGATAACGTGTGAGCTTGGATTGTTGCCGAGGACACACGGTTCTGCACTCTTTACGCGGGGAGAAACACAAAGCCTTACGAGCGCTACTCTGGGAACCAAGATGGACGAGCAGATTCTCGACGGTTTGTTGCCGGAAACCACGAAGCGCTTTATGCTCCATTACAATTTTCCTCCCTTCAGCGTGGGCGAAATCCGCAGAGTAATGGGGCCAGGACGCCGGGAGGTAGGGCACGGTAATCTCGCCGAACGGTCGCTGAAGAACATGGTCCCCAAGGAGAGCGACTTTCCGTACACGATCCGTGTCGTCTCCGATATTCTGGAATCCAACGGCTCATCCTCAATGGCAACGGTGTGTGCCGGAAGTCTGGCTCTTTTTGACGCCGGTGTCCCGATGAAAAGCGCAATCGCGGGGATTGCCATGGGACTTGTGAAGGAAGGTAACGAGGTTGCGATCCTGAGCGATATCCTGGGCAACGAAGACCATCTCGGCGATATGGATTTTAAAGTGGCCGGCACGAAGGATGGAATAACTGCATTTCAGATGGATATCAAAATCAAAGGCATTTCGTTCGACATTCTGGAGCAGGCGCTTTCCCAGGCAAAAGATGGCAGGATGCATATTCTCGGAATCATGGAAAAGTCGATTGCTTCGCCGCGTCAGGAACTTTCGCAGTATGCGCCGAGACTTCAGACCATCAAGATTCCTGTCGATATGATTGGTCCCGTGATCGGCCCTGGCGGCAAAAATATCAGGCAAATTGTCAAAGACAGCGGTGCGGAAATCAACATTGAAGACGACGGGACGGTAACGATAGCTGCCGTGGAAAAAGAATCGGCGGACAAAGCACTCTCTATGATCCAAAGGCTCGTTGAGCTGCCGGAAGTCGGTAAGGTGTACCAGGCGACAGTGAAAAAAGTCATGGATTTTGGTGCATTCGTTGAAATCTTGCCTGGAAAAGAAGGGCTCGTTCACATTTCGCAACTTGATGTGAACAGAGTCGAAAAAGTCGAAGATGTTGTCAAGCTTGGAGACAAGATCGAAGTAAAATTGATGAACATCGATTCTGAAGGCAGGTTGAACCTGAGCCGAAAGGCACTCCTTCCCGGCGGAGAAAACGCGGGCGAGGAAATGCAGAAAGCACGGGAACGACGCAAGGATGGCCCGAGGAATCACGGGAGAGAACATCACCGGGATCGAGGACCCCAGCGGCCACGACATTAACAACAAGAAAGGCCAGGATCCTCACATCGCGGTCAACATCGCGGTGCTGAGGATTTTTCATTTATGGACATCGAGATTCATCCTGCAAAATCGCTCCGTGGAACATTCAAGGTTCCGGGGGATAAGTCCATTTCTCATCGTGCATTACTCATCAGCTCGCTGGCGAAAGGAAAGAGTGAGATAGAAGGTCTTTCCGACGCTGCCGACCCGAAAAGTACGCTCCACTGCATTGAAAAATTAGGCGTGCAAGTTGAGCAAAAAGGCGAGAAGACGGTGATCTGGGGCAAGGGAAAGCGCGGCTACAAGGAAGCAAGTGGTTCATTGGATTGCGGCAATTCCGGCACAACAATGAGGCTCCTTGCCGGAATACTGGCCGGCCAAAACTTCTCATCAGAGCTCGTCGGAGACGATTCGCTCAGCCGCCGGCCGATGGAGAGAATAATGACGCCCTTAGCTAAAATGGGTGCTCGAATAAAGAGCTCCCCCCATTTCACAGCGCCTTTGACGATCGAGGGGGTGGAGCGGCTTTCGGGGATTGACTATGAACTCCCCGTCGCAAGTGCTCAAGTAAAATCCGCTGTGTTATTTGCCGGCTTGTTCGCCGAGGGGACGACGCGCGTAATAGAGAACCAACCTTCGCGTGACCACACGGAGCGCATGCTCGGACTTCATTCTGAGATCAGGGACGGGAGGAAGGTCACTTCCATCGATGGCGGCAATACTCCAGACTCACGGAGATTCTTTGTTCCCGGAGACATTTCTTCGGCCGCATACTTTATCGCGGCCGCACTTGTTGTCCCGAATTCTGAGCTTCTGCTGCAGGAGATAGGCCTTAATCCAACGCGAATAGCATTCCTCGAGGCTCTGAAAAATGTTGGTTCCGACATTTCAACAGAAAATAACGATGAGCTGAGCGGAGAACCGATCGGCAACGTGATTGTGAAAACATCATCGTTGAGATCGCGGATGCATCTTCATGGCATGATGATACCTCAGGCGATTGACGAAATTCCGGTTCTCGCGGTGACAGCGGCTCTTGCCGGAATGCCGTTCAAGTTGCAGGATGCAAAAGAACTGCGAAGTAAAGAATCCGACAGGATTAAGTCAATTGTTGAGAACCTTCG
>JACPSI010000090.1 GCA_016193365.1 Ignavibacteriales bacterium | reverse complement strand
GATTCGCTTCCATCGATCCGCTCTTTGAAAACCTTCGCAACGATGAGCAGTTCACACAGATGATGGCGCAGGTGAAAGCCATGGTTGATGAAATGCGAAAACGGGTAGAGGAAATGGAAAAACGATGATCGGTCAAACGATTTCCCATTACAAAATCCTCGAAAAGCTCGGCGAGGGTGGCATGGGCGTTGTCTACAAGGCGCAGGATTCCAGGCTTGACCGCTTCGTCGCTGTCAAGTTTCTCCCTTCCCACCTCTCAGGTTCAGCAGAGAACAAAGCACGCTTTCTTCAGGAGGCGAAAGCCACCGCGGCGCTCAACCACCCCAACATTCTTTCGGTGTACGATGTCGGCGAGCACGAAGATTCGATGTTCCTGGTGCTGGAGCTTGTCGACGGCGCGACATTGAGCGCCCATATTGCAAATCTTAAATCCGGCACCGGCGTTCCCGTGAAACAGGCGATCGAATGGCTTTCGCAGATCGCTCGAGGCCTGAAGGTTGCTCATGAAAAGAACATTATTCATCGCGACATCAAGCCGCACAACATCATGGTCACCTCCTCGAATCAGGTCAAGGTGATGGATTTTGGGCTGGCTAAAATGACGGCATCGTCGATGACAAAAACGGGCTCATCACTGGGCACATTGTCGTATATGTCACCTGAGCAATCGCGCGGCGAAGTGGCCGACCAGAGGTCGGACATTTGGTCTCTGGGCGTCGTTTTCTATGAGATGCTGACGGCCGACCTTCCGTTTAAGTCGGAGCACGAAGCCGGCCTCCTCTACCTCATTGTGAATGAGGACCCTCCCATCCCAAGTCTTATGGATCGAAAAATTCCTCATCAGATTGATGCACTCACCAGTAAGATGCTGGCCAAATCCAGGTCGCAAAGATATCAAAACATGGATGAGGTTCTTCGTGCTCTTGAAGACACGAGGCGCGCGATTGAAACCGTCTCGTCTCAACCGCCTACAAAAGCTATTGCCGTGCTTCCGTTCGGCAACATCAGTCCCGACAAAGAGAGCGATTATTTTAGCGACGGTCTTACCGAAGAGCTCATTATCAATCTCTCGAGATTAAAAGACATCCGGGTGGTTCCCCGGACAACATCAATGCAATACAAAGGAACCCAGAAGGAAGTTAAGGCGATTGGCAGAGAACTTGGAACGCGATACATCCTGGCCGGGAGCGTGAGAAAATTCCAGGATAATCTTCGTATCGCCGTTGAATTGGTCGACGTGGAGGCAGATGCTCAACTCTGGGCGGAGACGTATAAAGGAAAACTTTCTGACGTGTTCGATATTCAGGAACAGGTCTCGAAACAAATCGTCGATGCCCTGATGGTAAAACTTACTCCAAAAGAGCAGGTGGTGCTGACGAAAAGGCCGACGTTGAATGCCCAGGCCTTCGACTGCAACCTGCGGGCTCGTGATTCACTGTACCGCTTCACAAAGCATAGCATCCAGATTGCCATCGAACTTTTTCAGAAAGCAATTGAATACGACGGCCGCTATGCCGATGCCTACGCTGGCATGAGCGAAGCGTACGCACACCTCTACCAGCAGTTCGAAAGAAAAAACGAATGGCTTGACAAAGCCCTGGAGTCCGGTTTGAAGGCGCTCATGTATGACTCCTCTTTGTCTGAAGCCTATTCGGCCCTCGGGCTTGTGTATCTGTACAAAAAATCCCACAACGAAGCCGTCGAATCGAGTCAGAAGGCTATCGAACTCAATCCGAGTAATCATATTGCGCATTGGATCCTCGGTCGAACGCATCTTACAACGGACCACAGTAAAGAGGCTGTGGAGTATTTCAGGAAAGTCGTCGAACTGAGTCCGGATTTCTATGCAGCATATGGCGACCTCATCCTTTGTTTCGACCGGTTGGGAGAAAAAGAAAAGATGAATGAAGCTCTCAAATCTGCTGTCGAAATGTTCCCACGATACTTGTCTCTCCATCCCGATGATGCGCGAGCACATATCTTTTTTGCAACGACCTTGGTTCGACTGGGACGGATGGACGAGGCCAAGGTTAAGGCATCAAGGGCGATCGAGCTCAGCCCGAATGATCCGCTCATGTTCTACAACGTCGCCTGCTTCTATGCGAACGTTGGCGATAAATCCCTTGCTCTCCAGTCTCTCAAGAACGCCATCACGAGCGGCTACGGCTTTTTTGAATGGATTAAGCGCGATCCCGACCTCGACAGCCTCCGCAACGAACCGGAATACATTGAAATGATGAAAGGTAAATAGTTTTTATGATCGACCAAACGATTTCTCATTACAAGATCCTCGAGAAGCTCGGCGAAGGAGGAATGGGCGTGGTGTATAAAGCCGAAGACACGACACTCAATCGCCTCGTTGCCCTCAAATTTCTTCCCGATCATGTCCGCTCCAGCGAACCCGACAAAGCCCGATTTCTGCAAGAGGCCCAAGCTGCCGCAGCTCTCAGTCATCCCAACATATGTACTGTGTACGGAATCGAGGAGCATGAAGGCCACGTCTTCATCGCCCTGGAATTCGTCGAAGGCCAGACATTGCGCGATAAAGGCCTCAACATTCCACAAAAGCAAGCGATCGATATCGGAATCCAGCTTGCCGAAGGATTAGCGGTCGCGCACGAAAAGGGTATCGTTCATCGCGACCTGAAGCCTGAGAATATCATGATTCGAAAAGACGGTCGTGTGCAGATTATGGATTTCGGTCTTGCAAAACTCAAAGGCGCTTCCCGCCTCACGAAAGAAGGCAGCACCATTGGGACGGCGGGTTATATGTCGCCCGAGCAGGTGCAAGGACAAGACACAGACCATCGAACGGATATTTTTTCCCTGGGCGTGGTTCTCTATGAACTTTTTACAGGGCAGTCGCCGTTTAAGGGCGCACATGAGACAGCCATCAACTATGAAATAGTGAATGTCGATCCGGATCCCATTTCTGCAATTCGGCCCGATGTCGACCCTGAACTTGACCGGATAGTGTTTGAGTGTCTGCAGAAAGAACCGGATGAGCGATATCAGGCCGTAAAGGATATCTCCAAGGATCTCAAACGATTCAAAAGGGAATCAGGCAAATCGCGCACAAGCCGCGTATCTACCACGCGCCACTCTTTCGGGTTGCTCTCAAAAGGAACCGCGGACATCTCGACGGCAAGCTATTCACAGGGCTTGTTTGACCGAATTCCCAGAGTCGTGTGGGCCGGACTCGCATTGCTTTTCTTGGCAACGACGGTCGTGTCGGTCTTCCTTTTCCCCTGGGGCGCCGATTCCGCTTCGTCAGACGAAGTTGTTCGAGCGTTTATCCCGTTACCGGAGAAACATAGCCTCACTAATGTTTTTGGAGGCGGCCATCTTGCCGTATCACCTGATGGTCGAAAGCTCGCTTTTGTTGCAGAGGACAGTGCCGGCACCAGGAGGCTCTGGGTTCGACCGCTGAGCGAACTTTCTCCATCGGCTCTTCCTGGTACGGAAGGAGCCGCATTCCCTTTCTGGTCCCCTGATAATCGTTACATCGCATTCTTTGCAGGAGGCAAACTAAAGAAGGTTGAGGCAACGGGCGGTCCCCCGTTTGGCATTTGCGATATTGTCACACCACGCGGCGGTTCGTGGGGGAAAGCAGGTATTATCGTCTTTCCGGTTGACCAGACTGTCGGCATTTCTCAGGTTTCTGAGGCCGGAGGAGTTCCAAAAGAAGTTACGACGCTCGATAAATCACGCAATGAGCAAACCCATCGCTGGCCGTATTTCTTACCCGACGGCAGGCACTTTCTGTATTTCTCAAGGACGACAGCCGTAGGGAGTGGCGGAGAGCTGGATGCGATTCTTGTTGCCTCTATCGACGGAACTGTGAACAAGCCGTTGCTTGCGGGGACATCAAACGTTGCATACGCATCTGGGCATCTCTTCTACATGCGTGAGAACTCTCTCATGGCGCATCCCTTTGATCCCGATGTGTTGGAAACGAGAGGAGACCCGCAGCCGGTCGCTGGGGCCGTACAGTTCAACTTAAGGTATAGCGTTGCGTCATTCTCGGTTTCGAACACTGGTGTCCTTGTGTATCAGGGGCAAAGTTCCTCGGAAGTGCCGGAATTCGCGTGGGTTGATCTCAAAGGGAAGAAGTTCCTCTCTCTTAAGAATATGGAGATCTTTGTCAGCGCTCGACTGTCACGGGATAGCCGAAAGATCGCAATGGACCTCTATCATACAGGAGCGCGCAACTCCGACATTTGGATCTATGAGATCGACCGTGGCGTGAACACGCGGTTCACATTCGATCCTGCTGTCGAATGGTACCCCGTTTGGTCGCCCGATGGAAGCCGCGTTGTCTTCGCATCGGATCGCAAAGGCCATCACGACTTGTATGAAAAAATCTCCAGTGGCGCTTCCAATGAGCAACTTCTTTTTGAATCAGCGTCGAATAAGATCCCATCAGACTGGTCACCGGATGGAAAATTCATTCTCTTTCAATCCGCCGGGGATCCAAAGACAAAGACCGACATTTGGGTTCTCCCGATGTCTGGCGAGAAGAAACCCACGCCGTTCCTTCAAACAGAACATTCAGAACTTAATGGACGATTTGCTCCCGACATGAGGTGGATTGCATACCAATCTGATGAATCGGGGAAAAATGAAGTGTATGTCCGCCCGTTCCCCGAAGCCAATGCCAAATGGCAAGTATCGACCAACGGTGGTACATTACCGAGATGGCACCGTAACGGAAAGGAAATCTTCTGCTTGAGTTCCGGAAAGATCATGTCCGTTGAAGTCGACGGTACGGGCTCGACGTTTCGCATTGGAAAAATACGAGAGCATTTCGACCAATCGTCGGTTGGGGGAATTGCGGTGCGGGATATCTCCGGCGACGGACAGCGAATTCTTTTGGAGATTTCAAATGTCCAGCAGGTTTCGGCGCCCCTCACGCTCGTGGTGAATTGGACGACACAAGCGCGACGGAAATGATCTAGAATGCGAATCTCTTATGAGAACGTCGGAACTAACTTGTAATCGATGAAACCTTTATGATCGGTCAAACGATTTCTCACTACAAGATTCTCGAAAAACTCGGCGAAGGTGGCATGGGAGTCGTCTACAAAGCCCAAATTCTCGGACTTGATTGCCAAGTCAAAGCAAATTAGCCGACCCCCTTTTTTTCCCCCTTCCGAAGGGGGAAATTCAAAGGGGGTCAGTTTTAAATAGCGATGACACAAGTCTTCAATAAAACCAAACACAAGAATCTTCGGAGAATGCTGCGGAAAAGCATGCCCAAAGCAGAAATCATTCTCTGGTCTAACCTTCGACGGAAACAACTGCTCGACCAGAGATTCCGTCGGCAATACGGGATTGGCTCATATGTCATCGATTTCTACTGCCCGAAGCTAAAACTCGCCATTGAAGTCGACGGCGATACTCACACGGATGAAACGATTCCATACGATAATGACCGCCAAGAATTCATCGAATCATACGGAGTAAGATTTCTCAGATTCACTAATGAAGATATTTACGAGAATCTCGATGGAGTTTTGACAACGATCTTCGAGACAATTCAATCGCTTCAGCGAGGAACTGACAGCCTATGATCGGAACAAACATATCTCACTACAAAATCCTCGAGAAACTTGGAGAAGGCGGAATGGGCGTGGTCTATAAAGCCGAGGACATCAAGCTTAAACGGATTGTCGCCCTAAAATTCCTTCCTCAACATATTACAAAAACCGAGGAAGAACAAGCTCGTTTTCTGCCAATGCGGTAGGGACACAGCATGCTGTGTCTCTACCGATGCATGACGCCATTTCTTACGCGTTGCAGATTGGCGATGCGCTTCACGAGGCACACGGCAAGGGAATTGTTCATCGTGACGTCAAGCCAGAGAACATCATGGTCAACGGCAAGAATCAAATCAAGGTGATGGACTTCGGCCTTGCAAAGTTGAAAGGCTCTCTCAAGCTCACGCGGACATCGAGCACGGTGGGAACGCTGGCCTACATGGCGCCCGAACAAATCCAGGGTGGTGAAGTTGATTCGCGTTCCGACATCTTCTCCTTCGGTGTTATGTTCTTTGAAATGCTCACCGGCCACTCGCCTTTCAGGGGCGAACACGAAGCCGCCATCATCTACTCAGTGGTGAACGAAGAACCTGATTCCCTGACGAAGTATCTCCCCGATGCATCCTCTGAACTCACCCATGTTCTTGGTCGCGCATTGGAAAAAGACCCCGAAGACCGCTACCAATCAGTTCATGACATGGTCATCGACCTGCGTCGGCTCAAGAAGGAAACAAGCAAAGTATATCGAATCGCTGTGCAAGAAAAGCCGAGCGCGTCTCAGCCTCCCTCGCCTGAGCCGTCAATGTCTTCACAATCACAACAGAAGCATGCGACAACAACATCCGTTACTTTTAACATCCCATCGTTGAATGCGCGTTCGCTGCTCATTCCGGGGATCGCGCTGATCGGCTTGACTGTCGTTGGCCTGGCGTATCTCCTCTTTTTCTCCCAATTCTCATCAAACGGAGAACGCGTTCCCGTCGTTGTTGCCGATTTTGTGAACGAGACGAAAGAACCGGAACTCGACGGACTCTCCGGCATGCTTATTACTGCGCTCGAACAATCGCGCAGACTCGATGTCCTTCCTCGTTCGCGCATGTTCGACATGCTCAAGCTGCTCGGAAAATCCAATAAGGAACGAATCGACGAAGACCTGGGCAAAGAAATTTGCAGCCAGGCAGGCATCAATTCATTATTATTGACTTCGATCCGTAAATTCGGAAAAGTGTACACCATCGACCTCAAAGTTGTCGACGCGAAGGACGGAAATTATCTCTTTACGGCAACCGAGACTGGTGAGGGCCAGGAAAGCGTACCTTCCCTTCTGGATAAGCTCTCACAAAAGACGCGGGAAGGGTTCAAGGAAAACAGGAGCGAAATCCAATCAGCCAGCAAGAATGTCGCAGAGATAACAACCGCGAACATGCAGGCCTATCAGCATTTCTTCCAGGGCGAGCAACTCATGAACAGGGTAAAATATCGGGAAGCCCAGGAGGAATACAAGAAGGCTGTTGCGCTCGATTCGACATTTGCACTTGCCCATTACCGTCTTTCGTACGCCACAAGTTGGGAAACCGGCGGAACAGAGCGAGCCAAGGCTCCGTTGCAAAAGGCGATGGCTCACATTGAGCGAATCCCGGAGAAAGAACGCTTTCTTCTTCGCGCGCAAGAGGCAGAAATCTATAGAGGTTTCGGAGCGGGAGTGATTGTCCTGCGCGAGATGGAAAACCTCTATCCGAACGAGAAAGAAATGCTGTACAACATTGGAGACTGGTCGTTTCATGCCGGCGACTTCGCGGTTTCAGCAGAATACCTGGATAAAGTTCTGGACATGGATCCCACGTTTGTGCGAGCCCTGGAGCATCTCTGCTGGACATACCGGGACACGAAACAGTATGAAAAAATGCTGGACATCGCGAAACGATACGCCGCGGCGGAAAGTTCTGAAGAAGCATATTCGTTGCTCGCGAATGCGTATGTACGCCTCGAAAGACTTGATGAAGGCTTGAAAACCTTGCATCAGGCCCGGGACCTGTTCCCGGCTAATTTTCCGCTCACCGGCTCCATTGCGAATTTGTACGCTTACAAAGAAGAATATTCTCAGGCAGAGGCGGAACTTCAAACGCTTGCCCAGGAGGGCAAACCTCCTGCCGTGAAACGGTTCGCATTCGAGTGGCTCGCCTACCTCCTTCCCTACCGCGGCAAGTATCAGGAGTCGATGAAGTACTTCGATAAAGCGATCGATTTGTCCTGGCAACTCAAGGATACCGTCGGGGCGGTAAGGATGATCATGGCGAAGGCTATCATGCTTATCCTGCAACGGAACGACGTCAAAGGCGCTGTGAAACTCGCGGAAAGGACATACAGCCTTTCAGGAATCGAAGATCCGAACTACTGGGGTCAATTAGCCCAACTACACGTTTTCCGGGGCGATATCCCCGCTGCGGAAAATATTTTCGTGAAGCGGTTTTCATCTATCAAGTGGGTGGACGCGTTCTTTCGGACAATCATATACAGCACAAATCACGAATGCTCAAAGGCTGAGGCATACCTCGACACAGTTCTTAACGCTGCATTCGACAATTTGAAAATATTTGTGCTTTACCCCACTGCATGGTGTCTGTTTGAAGCGGGCCAGATGGATAAGGCGATCGGACTTCTCAAGCAGATTCCAAAGCTCTACAGCAACAATTCCGGACATCGGGCGGTTTTTTATCCTAAAAGCTTGTACTCGTTGGGGAAGATTTATGAGAAAAAAGGCGATAAGAAACT